>JBEKGG010000016.1:0-31251 GCA_050012915.1 Terriglobales bacterium
AATCTCTTCGTTCATGGCATCGAGATTTCCAGTGGGCTCGTCGGCGAGAACAATCTTGGGATCGTTGATCAAGGCGCGCGCGATGCACACGCGTTGCTGTTCGCCGCCGGAAAGCTGAGATGGAATGTGGTGGGCGCGATCTTTCAATCCCACTCGCTCCAGAGCTTCCAAGGCTTCCTGCTCATCCGTCATGCTGTGAAAATATTGTGCCAGCATTACGTTTTCGACGGCTGTGAGATAAGGGATCAGGTGGAACTGCTGGAATATGAAACCGATTTTTTCGGCTCGAACGCGGTTCAGTTCGCTCGGAGTAATGTTGGCCACGTTTTCGCCATCGAGCCAGATTTCGCCGGAACTGGGACGATCAAGGCAGCCAATCAGGTTGACCAGGGTCGACTTGCCGGAACCGGACGGACCCATGATCGCGATCCATTCGCCGGGATCTACGTCGAGGGAGAAATCGTCGAGAGCGCGAATGACTCCGCCCTTAGCCTCGGCTCGGGCAGGGTACTCGCGGCTGACATTTTTCAGCTTGATCATCTCACTCGCCCCTTAAGATCATAGCGGGTTGCACGCGACGGAGGAGAAAAATCGGAAGCACGGCAGAAATGAGCGCCACGGCAATGCTGCCGACGAAAACGATAGGCAAGACATTGAAGCGCGGCACCACCGGCGCATTGAAGTTTACCCGGCCGATCCAGGCCGCGACTCCTATGCCGATGCCGAATCCGACGATCGCTCCCACCGCACCCAAAGCCGCAACTTCGGCGGCAAAGAATCCGCCGATGAGCTTTTCGGACGCGCCTAAAGCCTTCATGATGGCAAAGTCGCGGCGGCGGTCAAAGACCCATCCGATCAGAGTAGACAGGACGCACAGAGCTGCGGTTGCGATAATGAGAACGGCAGCAGCGGCGAGAGTTGAGCGAGTTTTTCCGAGGACGCGCGCTTCGCCTTCCGTGATTTGGCGGATGGGACGAACTTCTGCGGTGGGGACAAGTTGCGACAGTTGTCGAGTCAGAGCATTGATTTCTTCCGACGAACCGGAAAATGCAATCTCGATTGTCGACGGTTGAACGCCGGTCCAGTTTTCGAAATCCGCTAGCGAAAGATAAATGCGGCTGTCTTCCGATGCTCCGGTTCTAAGGGTGCCAGCAGTGTTGAGGTGAATCACACGTCCCTGAAAGCTAAGGTCAAAGGGCTTCCCCTGCGGGCTGACTACTGCAGCGGCGCGAGTACCGAGCAATGCATCCTGCGAATTGTTCGGCCAGGCCGTAACTGACCACCAACTATCCAGTTTGCGAACCTGATCGAAATCGGTTCCCGCAACCACGACCGACTGGCCGCCGGAAGTGCGAGCAACAATGTAGGCGAACGGCACGGCGAGACCGCGTCCGGCAAGTGCCGACTCGACTTTTGCAAAAGTGTCAGCGGGAAGCGCTCGGCTATCTTTTCCGACGATTACGATGTTCGCGCCGTAGTGGCGAAATTCCTTGCGCAGCTTGGCTTGTACGTCGACATAGAGATTGAGCATGGCGGTGGCAACCGCGGCGGCGACAACCATGGCCAGCAGGGCAGAGGCGGCGCGTCCACGACGGAGTATGGCGGCGCGCATCAACATGCGCAGAAACATTGAGGTATGAGGCTTCGCGGAACGGCGGTTGATCAAATCCGAGTTCCGGTGCGCACTCACGCTTCACCTCGCAGCGCGTAGACAGGATCGAACTTCACGGCACGGAGAATCGCCACGGCGCTGCCCGCGAAGGTCACGATAACAGCGATGCCCAGAATCACGGGGAAGAGAACGGGCTCGATTGTGATCTGAGAATCAAAGATGGAGCGGCCAATCTGATGGGCGAGCAACGCGCCACCTGCGAAACCTACGGCCCCGCTAATCAAGGCCAGCAGCAGGGCTTCAGCGAAGAACAAGACTGCCACCGAAACGTTGCCCGCACCCAAAGCCTTCATCAAACCCACTTCGGTGCGCCGTTCGAAAATGGCGGTGGCCATGGCGGCCGAAACCGCGAGCGCGGACGCGAACAACGCCGCCAGCGTCACCAACAGCATCAGGCCCTTAATGCGGGAGAGCACCGTGCCTTCATTCTGCGCGATCTGGCGAATCTGCTCAGCGTGGGAGTGCGGAATCGCCTCCTGCAACTGAAAAGCAATCGAGGCCGCATAGGGCGAACAATACCAACGATCGTACTCAGCGCCTCGCAGGGTTTGCGGATCACGACGGGCGAACGCATCTTCGGGCTTGGTTAACGCGCTCACGTAGACGCGGCGGACGGCTCCGGGCTTACCGAGAATTTGTTGGGCAAGCGTTAATGGAGCAACGATTTGATTGTCCTCTGCTCCGCCGGTAGAGAGAATGCCAACGACGCGGTGGGCTTGACCAGCGATTTCAATTTGGTCGCCAACCTTGCGACCGAGCTTTGCGGCGAGGCTTTCACCCAGCAGCACGTCTTGCGAATTGTCATCCGGCCATGCGCCCTTCACTTTCCACCAAGGATGGGTAATGCGCACGCCGGTAATAAAATCCTGCTTGCCAAAAGTCAGCTGCTTGGAGAAATATGTTCCGAGCAGGGTAACGTTCTTCGAATTATCCGCATGATCGATGCCGACATTCAGGGGAAGCATGGGAGCGAATCCCACGATATTGTTTCGCCAGAACATGCCTTTGATTTTGGGCAGGTCGGCTTCGTTTAGGTAGGCCCCATCGCTGGGCGGCTTCAGATCCACGCCGCCGATTTGAACGTCCAAAGTATCTTCTTGTGGAGTCACGATCAGGTTTGCGCCATAGGTGCGGAGTTCGCGACTGATCTTGTCGCCAATGTCGGTCGCGACTGAAATCATCGCGGTGGCCACGCCTACACCTAACGTGATCGCAATCCCAGCGAGTAATTTACGCCGCTTTTGTCGACGGAATGATTCGTAGACGAGGCGTCCGAACATGGGTTATTGCTGGAACATGCGACTCTTGGCCGCGATGTCCGCTTCCCGAATGATGATGGCGTCGGCGGTGACTTGCGCATTCAGCGGTACGGGATTGCATCCGCCGGGCATTCCGACCGACTGCGGATTAATCGGTGCGGCACAATTCTTGCACACCACTCCGTTGGGCCCTTTGTAGAAGCCGACCGCGCCGCAGATTTCGCAGGCATCGAGAACCGTGGCGATTTTTCCGTCTGGTTTCTGGTAGAGCCAGAAGCGAACCGCGGTTCCGTTTTCCTGGGCGGAATAACGATGCAGATCTCCATCCTGAACCTGCGTGAGCGGAATGCTGACTTGGCCGTTCACAAAAGTCACTTCGGTTGCCGGTGACAACGCGCTCACGCTCTTGGCGTAAATGAATTCAGCCGTAACCAGAAGAATGAAGACAAATGAACTGGCGTAGACGGAAGCCATCCAGAGGCGTTCACGGCGGGCGCTCCAAATCGCTTTTCGTCTCGCTGCCGGGGAGTCGGGCAAGGTTCCCGGCTGGCGGCGCTTGACCTCGAACAGCACCATGAGTGCGGCGAGGGCAACAATCGTGATGAAAAAAAACAGATCGTTACGGACGATGGGGCCAACAATCGCCATCTCCGTCTTCGAAGAAGGCAGCACGCCATTTTCAGAAAGCTCATGCAGGCCTGAGACTACAAGTTGCGCAGCAACGAAAAACAAAATTACGGTGGTAACGCGGAAGAACTTTTGCAGATTGATGCGGATGCTGCCTTTGACGAACACGACGCCGAATGCGATCGCAGCCACTACTCCCAGAAACGTGCCCAGAAAACTTAACAGTGCGGTCGAGTTCAGGGAGACGGCCGAGAGAATAAGAACGGTTTCTACGCCCTCGCGCAGGACCATCAGAAAGACGAATGCGAAGAGTCCGAACCATGCATTCCTGCCAGCCAGCAGACTGACTTTACCCTCGATTTCACCCTTCATCTTGCGGCCCGTCTTCATCATGAAAACGATCATGGTGATGACGAAGAAGGCGGCGGCCAGCATGATCCAGCCTTCGAAAATGTCCTGATTCCATCGGGTTCGGGCGAGCAACGCAGCGACCCCGAGGCTGCCTACGAAAGCGGCGATCAGAGCCGCGTAGACGGATTTGCGCAGCTCCGAGCGATTAATTTTCGACAGGTACGCGAGAGTAATGCCTACGATCAGGGCGGCTTCGACGCCTTCTCGCAAGGTTACGATGAACGCTTCTAACATCTCAGGAAATAGCCTCAGTTCTGCAGCTTACGATATTGAAAATGAATTTCAATTTCATTATTAAGGATAGTCTTTCGGCTTCGCTGGCGTCAACGCACGGAGCCCCGAACGATTGTGATCTGAATCACGCGTACTGAATCTGATGCAGCCGACACTTAGGAAGAATCGGGTAGCGAGCCCGCCTGATCGATCACAGATGCCTGAGAAAAGCTTTCGCTCGGTCCAGGTGAGGGAAGAGTTTTTCTTCGGCCTGAAATTCCGTGGAGTGTACGCAGCGGCGGCTGCCACGCAGCTTCACCGGATGCTTGAGGTGCAACATTTCGTGATAGACGATGTATTCGACGGCATAGTCGGGAACTCGGGGATGGTCGAATACGCGGCTCACGACGATGGCGTTGTGGGCCGGGTCGTAGTGGCCGAGCCGGTTGCGAGCATGGTCGCGGCTCCAGGTCATCTGTGGGCGAGCGAGCAGACCGTAGAAGAATCGAGTATTGAGGTCGTCGAAAATATTTTCCAGATTGTAAGTTCGGCCCTGTGCGCTTTCGATGCGCTTGCGGCCGCGGACCTGGCGCACCAGGTGGGCTTTTCTGGTGATGTCTTGACCAGAAATATAACGGCGATAGCGAGTCGAGTACCCGCGCTCGATGGGCTTGCGATACATCTTGGCCAGAAGAATGTGAGCGATTGCCTGCAACACCGGGTCTGGAGCGCCTTCCAGCAGGTCTGAGAGGCGAACAAAGAGTTTTCCTTCGCGCAGGCGGATGGTGTTGTTGATGTTCACAAATGCGAAAAACTCGACTGTAAGCTCGGGCATGGGAGCGCGCGGGCGCAGCTCGCGATACGAGTCCTCGAAGATGTGAAGTAGTTTGTCGTTCACGTTGCGGCTAGATTAGCATGGACAAAATCTTAAAACGCAGAGAGCGCAGAGATGCGCCAAGGCAATTTCACCCGCTCTGGCCCTTCACTTTTTCTTGCGCTTGAACGCTTCTTCCTGCTCGCTAAGTAATTGCCGGTGATCCTGTACGCCGCCATCGACGGCATCGAGCACGTTGCTCAGCAGAAAATCAAACTTGGCTTCGTCTTTGCTTGCCCCGGCCGAGCTTTTCAGCGCGCGTAGTTTGGCTTGAAATTCGGTATCGGACTCGATGATGGATTTCAGAGGTTTTCGCAGATCCGCTTTGCGCTCGACAAAGGTATCGATGTTGTCGTTCAACTCGTCGTAGACGTCGAGAAAGTCCTGCAGCCGGTCACGAGTTTGTTGAGTGCGATCGGTTATCTTCGGATCGGCTCTCACCTGTTCCAGCGCAGTCAGCCGCGTGCGAGCGAACACGATGTACAGCTTCAGCCGCTCGGCGGGGTCTTGGGCGGCATCGCGCAATTGATCCTGTTCGTTAGGATTGAGCGGGTCGCGACGAGTTTGCGTCCACGCAGTCGAGAGCAGCGATAGGGCCAACGCGAATCGTGCGAGTTTGGCCCAGGCAGGAATCATTTGCCTTTGCCAAACATGTGGGTTAAAAGATCGGTTCGCAGGCTCTCAAGGCGGTCGGCGGCAGCTTGCACGGGCGCTTGATCGTCGAAGTTCAGGCTACGCTTAATATCCCGCAACTTTGCCGCCATTTTTCTGAGGGCGATCTCCGTGTTCTTCAGCTTCTTACTAGATTGAATGGCGGTCGCCTGTGCCTTTTCCGAATAAGTGACGACGTCCTGCACTGCTGCTCGTGCGTCATCGATCTTGCCAGCCGTGTACAGTTCGTCGGCCGATTTGAGTTGGCGCTCGGCGATGTCAGTAAACAAGGCCGGTTGATCATCCAGCTTTGCCGACTCTGCCCGGGCGATTAGCTCCTGCAGCGTTTCGGTTTTGTAGGCGAATGCCAGGAATGACGTCACCAAAAGAAACGCGGCAATTGTTATGTGGAGACGCGGGCTCATTTTTTTGGCTCGATGGCAATCAGCCGATGGCGAGCTTGCCACTCCTGATCAGGATACGCTCCGTTTGCGACCGCAAGAAACTGATGATACTGCTGCGCCGCCATTTTGTAGTTGCGCAGGTGGTCGTAAGCGCTGGCGCGAAGAAAATAGCTGACCGGAATCTCGGGAAGAAACTTGGCGCGCGCATCCGCCGCTTTGATCGCGAGTTCGTAGTTCTTATTTTCATCGGCGGCGACGGCTAGATCGCCGTAGGCCTCGCCAAAATCGGGCTTAAGCTTGACCGCAGTCAGCAATTCCTGTTGCGCTTCGGGATATTTCCGTTGCCTTAGAAGCGCTACGCCGAGGTAATGATGTAGCTGAGCGCTCTCCGGATGTGCGGTTAGCAAGGAGCGGAACAGCGCTTCTGCCTGATCGTACTTTTTGCTCTGCAAGTAAAGATCAGCAAGATCGGCCTGCACTGTGGAATTTGCCGGATCAAGCTTCAGCAACTCCTGCAACTGAGCGATTGCGTCGTCATTCTTTCCAAGGGCGAGGAAGATGCGGGCGAGTTGCGTCCGTGCGGAAACGTTGTCGGGATGCATCGCAATAATCTTGCGCAGAATCGGATCGGCATCCGCGTAACGCTGCCCGCGCATGTAGACGTTGGCCAAACCGGTTAGCGCATCGCTGGAGTTGGGATCGAGCGTCAGAGCTTGCTTATACTCTTGCTCCGCATCGGCAAAACGGTTTTCCTTCTCCAGCAGCAATCCAGCCGAAAGATGAGGCTCGGGATCCTTGGGATCGAGGCTCGCAACCCGTTTATAGGCCTCGATCGCTTCGTCAGGCTTGCTATTTTCCAAAACGTGAGCCAGCGACAACCAAGCTCGGGCCTGACCTTCGTCTACGTTGGCAGTCGGTTTTAACGTAGTTGCTGCGCGCAGAAATTGTTCAGCGTCTGCTTGGCCAGTTTTTGCCAGCATGAGTCCGAGGTTCAGATTGGATTCGAAGACGTCCGGCTTGGCGGCGACTGATTTTCGATAGGCGGCAATGGAATCTGGAATATTTCCCAACGCGTTGTACACGAATCCCAAATCAAACCAGGCTTGAAAGTTGTTGGGGTCGGAGGCGACGACATTCTTTAGCAGGGACTCGGCAGCTGAGTAATCGCGTTTGTCGATTGCGGTCTCGGCCTGCGTGAGCTCGGGAGGGAACGACGAATCTTGCTCAACCACTTTGTGATGGCGAACGGTCGCTCCGGTGTCCTGAGCGAAAGCGGATTCGGTCAGGCACAAAACCAGCAGCGCAAGCCTGATTAGCCTACTCGCGCCCATTCCGCGACGAGACATTTTCTGGCAACTGATTTTCTGGCAACTCGCTTCCCAGCAACTCAGTTCTCGGCCGCCCGTTTCCCGACGATCCATTTCCTGACAACCCATTTCCATTCAATATCCCCGCCAGAAACTTTCCAGTGTACGACTGTGGAAGATTGGCAATCGTTTCCGGCGGACCCGAGCCGACGATGTAGCCGCCACGCTCGCCGCCCTCAGGACCGAGATCGATCACCCAATCCGCAGTCTTGATGACTTCAAGGTTATGCTCGATCACGAGAATCGAGCCTCCGGCATCGATTAGACGGCGGAAAGCGGAGAGTAGCTTACTGATATCGTCAAAATGCAGGCCCGTGGTCGGCTCGTCCAAAATATACAGGATGCGCTGCCGGCGGCGAGGTTGGTCATCGGCGCTGCGCGGCCGGTTCGCCTCGCGTGCTGCGGGCTGCAAATGCGCCGCTAATTTCATCCTTTGCGCTTCGCCGCCGGAAAGGGTTGTGGCAGACTGCCCGAGCCGCAGATAGCCCAGACCGACTTCCTCGAGTACGCGCAGTTTGTCAACGATCTTGGGCACGCCAGCGAAGAACTGCAGTGCTTCCTTGACAGTAAGGTTCAGGACTTCGTGGATATTTTTGCCGCGATAACGCACCTCCAATACCTGAGGCTTATAACGCGCGCCTTTGCATTCTTCGCAGATGAGTTCCACGTCGGCGAGAAATTGCATTTCCACAGTCACGGTGCCGTCGCCCTGGCAGGTTTCGCAGCGCCCACCGGGAACGTTGAAGGAGAAATGCCCAGCAGTAAACCCGCGCTTCTTGGCCTCGGGCAGGGACGCGAACAGGTCTCGAATGCCGTCAAAGGCCTTGGTATAAGTGACGGGGTTCGAGCGCGGCGTGCGCCCGATGGGAGATTGATCGACCAATACAACTTCGTCGACGAACTCAGCGCCTTCCACGCGATTCCACGAAGAAGCGGCTGGGCTACCGTCGGGTTGTTTGTTCGCGGCTGCGAGAGCCCGATAGAGCACGTCGTGCAGCAGCGTCGATTTTCCGGAGCCCGACACGCCAGTGATCGCGACGAGCATCCGCAGCGGAACTTCGAGATCGATTCCTTTCAAATTGTGGGCGCGCGCTCCGTAAATCCTGATTCGCTCCAGCCCCGGTTTGCGACGGTTCGTCGGTATTTGAATCTGCAATTCGTCTGCCAGGTAACGTCCGGTGAGCGAGGCTGGCATTTCTTGGATTTGTTCGTAGGTTCCCGCGGCGATCACCTTGCCGCCATTTTCTCCGGCTCCAGGCCCCAGGTCGAGAATGGTGTCGGAAGCTTGCATCACGTCGCGATCGTGTTCGACAACCAGAATCGTGTTTCCGAGGTCACGCAGGTTGTGCAGGATCTTAATCAGACGATGGGTGTCGCGGCTATGCAATCCAATGGAGGGCTCGTCGAGGACATACAGAGTTCCCACCAGACGCGAACCCAAGGAAGTAGCGAGTTGAATGCGTTGCGCTTCGCCGCCCGAGAGCGTTGAAGCAAGCCGGTCGAGCGTCAGATATTCCAGCCCGACTTCATTCAGGAAGCGCAGGCGCTCGCGTATTTCCTGGAGCAGACGGTCCGCAATGCCTGCTTCCTGCTCCGTCAGCTCAACTGCTTCGAAGAACTCCAAGGCGTCTTCGATGGTCATGCTGCACACGTCGCAGATATTCTTGCCGTTGATTTTTACCTGCCGCGCTTCGGTGCGCAGGCGGGTTCCATTACAGGCAGAGCAGACCGAATATCCGCGATAGCGGCTGAGAAAAACCCGCACGTGCAGCTTGTATTTCTTTCGCTCCAGGTAGCTGAAGAAACCGCGCACTCCGAGGAATTTGCCTTCGCCTTCGATCACCAGTCGCCGCTGCTCGCGGTCGAGTTCATTCCAGGGCACATCCATGGGAATGTCTGCTTCACGAGCGAAGCGCTTGAGGTCCGTGAGCAATGAACGATACTTGGGCTTGGTCCAGGGTTCGATTGCGCCTTGACTCAGAGTCAGGGATTTGTCAGGAATAACCAGATCCAGATCGAAGTCGATCGTGTTGCCGAACCCCTGGCAACGCGGGCAAGCGCCGTAGGGATTGTTGAACGAGAACAGCCGAGGCTCCGGCTCCTGATAGCGAATATTGCAGGTTTTGCATTCGAAGCGTTGGGAAAAGCGCAGTTGTTCCGAAGCTTGTCCCTCGCGCGGAGCGGTCTCGAAGATGACTTCGCCCGACTCGCGATAACTGATCTCTACTCCATCCACAATTCGGGCTCGCGAGTCCGGGGAAACCGCAAGGCGATCAACCAGCACAAACACCGGTTTGGCAAAGTTGATATTCAGCAAAGACTCGGGAGTGGAAAATTCGAAGATCTGCCCATTCTGATAAAGCCGGTTGAAGCCGCGGGTGCGCAGATCGAGGAGGCGAGCCTTGAGTTGATCCGATGGGAGTCTATTTGCGTCAGCCTTCGGCTTTTTCTTGCTTTTGCGTTTAACTGCGGCGCGAGGACCCGGGCCATTCGCAGTTTGCGAAGCCGCGCCCAGCAGCGGAAACAGCACATGGAGCCGCGTGCCCTCGCCCAATCTCAAAACGGCTTCGGCAACCTCGTCGACCGTATCTTTCTTGACCTCCTGCCCGCACTGCAGGCAGTATGTCCGGCCGACACGGGCGAAGAGCAGGCGTAAGTAGTCGTAGATTTCGGTTGCGGTGCCGACCGTAGAACGAGGATTTCTGGTGCTGTTCTTCTGCCGGATGGCAACGGCGGGCGCAATTCCGTCGATCACATCCGCGTCAGGCTTCTCAATCCGCTCCAGGAACTGACGAGCGTAGGCGGAAAGCGATTCCACATAGCGGCGCTGGCCCTCAGCATAGATCGTATCGAAGGCAAGAGAAGACTTGCCCGATCCCGACACCCCGGTGACGACAGTCAGAGAGTTGTGCGGAATCTCAAAATCTATGTTCTTGAGGTTATGGACTCGCGCCCCGCGAACGACAATGGTTTCCGTGGACATCAGTTATAAACGCACCCTAAGCCTGCCTCTTACAGCTAGATCGCCGCGCCACCAGCTCTCTGAGCGGTCTCGGAGGGGATGCGGAACCTTCTATTATAAAGCAGGGCTTCGCTGGACGCAGGAGAGTAACCCGATTACACGCTGACTTTCGACCGTTAAAGGGAGTAATATCATAGCTTTTCAGATGTAATTGGAGGCATTGCCAAACCAGCCATGGTATCGACGCTTACCACGACGCTCGCACGGGTTACGTCACGCAGTTGGCTGGGGCCGAGTCTGGTTGGCCTGCAATCGTCGCTGCTCTTCGTGTTTCAGTTTTCAAACGAGTTATCCAGCAAGAAGAGCAATGTCTACAACATTCTTTGGGTATTGGTTTTTGGCTTCGCCACGCTGAACATTCTTGGCTTGGTGGCAAGACGCTTCGAGCCCCGCCGCAGCAATTTGAATTTTGGCGAACTCCTGGCAATCACGGTTACCGTCGTTTCCGTGGTTCTGCTGGGTTGGGAAATGCTGACTATTTTCCACATTTTCCCCATCAAGATCCAGCCGCATTGAGTTTCTCGATCAAGGGCGCGTATTTGCGCTATCATTTGTTTATGGCGGAGAACACTTCGGCTTTTGACATCACCTGCCCGTGCTGCAGCGCGGTGCTGAAAGTGGACCCCACGGCCAAAGGAGTCATCGCCCACACACCCGCCGTCAAGCCCAAGATGTTCAACGATTTTGAGGCTGCGGCCAAAGCCATGAAAGAGCAGGACAGCCGCCGCGAATCGATCTTCCGCCAGTCGGTGGAGGCGCAGAAACATGCCGGAGATCTTCTGGAAAAGAAATTTCAGGAAGCGGTCAAGAAGGCCAAAGAGTCTCCCGACACGGGAAAACCCATCCGCGACTTCGACCTCGACTAACCTGTTTCGGGAAAAAATATAAACGTTTTATGAATTTTTCGCTGGCTTGATTTTTTCTGTGCGCATCGCAGCAGGATGGAGCGTAAGATAGCGCGAGATGCCCGACCTTCCCCTCCTACTCGGTCATCGCGGCGCGCGCGCGTCCAAGTCAATACCAGAAAATACTTTTGCGTCTTTCGATCTCGCTCTCCAGCACGGGTGCGATGGATTTGAATTCGATGTGCGCTTGACCGGGTGCGGGCGCTCGGTGGTTTGTCATGACCCTACGATCGACGACGTCACCGTTTCCCGAGCGGACGCCAGTCAACTAACGCACCTCCCCCTCCTCGAACATGTGCTGCAGCGCTACGGTCAGAGGGCGTTTCTCGATATCGAACTCAAGGTTGCGGGTCTGGAGTCGAAAGTGCTTAACTCATTGCGCGAATTCCGGATGGAAGAGGACTATGTGGTTTCTTCCTTCTTGTCCGAAGTCGTGATGGAATTGAAAACTCGCAGCCAGAAAATTCAGGCGGGAATCATCTGTGACAAGGCTGGTCAGCTCGTCTGCTGGCGAGAGACTAACGCGGACTATGTAATTCCGCATTATTCCCTGGTTACGCCAAAATTGATAAAAGAGGTCCAGAGCGCAGGCCGGAAATTGCTTACCTGGACGGTAAATGATCGCAAAGCCATGCTGCGCCTTGCCGAGTGGGGAGTTGACGGCATTATCTCTGACGAAACGGAACTGTTGGTTGAAACCTTCACGTGAATCCCGCGAGACGGCGCCGGTCTGACGCCAAGATTCTGGCTGTGCAGCGACCTACTACCGCTGATCGTAGCGGCATAGCATAGACTGCGCGATCAGCGTACATCGGCCCGAGTAGCGCCGGCCCGCGACGCATTCCGCAAAAACGCATCTCTTTCTCTTTCGAATGCTTCCAACTCCACGACCGTGCGTTTTTCGTTCCATCCGATAGCGGCGCCGATGCGGGTTGAGGCTTCTCGGCTGCATGCGGCCGACCAGCACGCCCCCAGAGCCACGGGTACGCGCCGCAGCAGCACATCCGACAGCGTGACCGCACATTCGTTACTGAAGGCATACGCGGCCTCCGCAACGATATGGCTGGTGTGGGGACACAGTGGAGCACGCATATCGGCGCTGCAACGCGCCTTGCCAGCGACGGCCAGCGCGCGCCGTCCGTACCATTCGACGATACCGCGGGCCGCGTCGGCAGTGATCGCGCCAGCAGCAGCCACATCAACCACGTATTGCTCCAGGGTCGGATCAATGTCGCCATCGGAAGCAATAGCCAGCGTAGGCGGGGTAGTATTCATTCCAATCTTCGCCATGCACTCGCGTGCCAGACTCGCGGCCGTGGTCAACTTTCCTCCGATTACAGAGATCATTTGCGCAGCGCCGTCTGTAATGTGGTCATGAAGATAATGCTTTCGGCTTACTGCGGAGGGGTTTTTCTTGGGTGAGAAGGGAAGCGGACGCACCCCAGCAAAGGCGTAATGGATGTCGTCCTTCGATGCCTTCACTCGCGGGAACAAATGCACGAAAGATCTAAGCAGATAGTCGATTTCATCCGCCGCCGGCTGCACCCGGCCGGGATCGTTGTCGTCCGGAACTTCCGTCGTGCCAACCAGCAGCTGTTCGTTCCACGGGATGACGAAAATCGGACGCCCATCGACCGCCTCGGTGTAAACGGCGGCTTGAGGCGCGCACGCGAACTTCGATAAAACAATATGCGATCCGCGCACGCCGCCGACCATGGGATGGCCGGTCTGAATGTTCGAAGTATGGCAAATGCCATCCGCCCACGGTCCGGTCGCGTTGATAATCCAGGTGGCCTCAACGCGCTCTTCCTTCCCCCTAAGCTGATCGCGGAGTGACACGCCGGTAGCGCGCCCGTTGCGAATCTGCACCGACACAACCTGAGTGTGATTGCGCGCCACTGCGCCGGCCTCAATCGCTTCGACCAACCATTCTGCAACCAAGCGTTCGGGAAATTCGCATTGCGCGTCGTCGAAACTGAAAACCGAAAAATGCCGATCCGCATCGAGCAGACGCTCAAAGCGGGCTTGCTCGGTAAGGGCTCCATCTGCGCCATGCTGATCGTTCCCCATTTTTCGATAAAGCCATAGTCCAGTGCGCACGGCGAGCGCGCTGCGGCGGCTGTTGCCATCCAACGCTAACAGGAATTGCAGGGGATGAACTAAATTTGGGTATCGCTGAAGCAACCACTGACGTTCGCGCAACGACTCGCGCACCTGTCCAATGTCGCCGTGCTCGAGGTAGCGTAGGCCTCCATGAATGATGCGTGTTGAGCGACTGGTTGTGCCGGCGGCAAAATCGTGCTGCTCAAGCAGCAGGGTGCGGCGACCGGCGCGCGCGCATTCGCGAGCGATCGCGACTCCATTGATTCCGCCGCCGATCACGATAACGTGGAAACGCTGGTTGTCGAGCGGCGGTCGCGGGTTCGGCTGCGTGCTCATGTCGGAAAGTTGCGGCTATCGCTTCCAGTCTCGCCGATTTTCTTCTTCGTTCAAAAGATAACGTTAGTTTCTGCCGATCACGATTACAATTTGGCTTTGTGGTTCAGCATCACCCAGCTTCGCGGCCCCGTGACGGGGCATCCCGCGCTTCGTGATCTACGTTGCTCCCGCGCACACACCTCATTTACAGTGATTGCTCCCTATGCCAACTACAGGAGAGCGTTTCGAACAAGCGGTTTCGATTATGGCCCGCCTGCGTGGTCCCGGAGGATGCCCGTGGGACCGCGAGCAGACCTTCGATTCCATCAAGCCTTACACGGTTGAAGAAACATATGAAGTCCTCGAAGCCATTGATAATCGCGATTGGGACGAACTGCCGTCTGAACTCGGCGACCTGTTGCTCCAGGTTCTGTTCTATGCGCAGATGGCGAAGGATCAAGGTACGTTTTCAATCGACGATGTTCTCGACCGGCTCTCCAATAAGCTTGTCGATCGCCATCCTCATGTTTTTGGAGACGTGAAAGCCGAGACCTCGTCCGAGGTGTTGCGTAATTGGGAGGCGCTTAAGGCAGAGGAAAAGAAAAAACGGCTCGGGGCTGATGGCGGGAAGCCTGACGAGAAGCCCGAGTCAGTCTTGGCTGGAGTTTCTGCTGCCATGCCGGCCTTGCTCGAGGCTCACAAACTCAGTTCGCGCGCGGCTCGGGTAGGATTCGACTGGCCGAATATTCAAGGGTTGTTCGAAAAACTTCGCGAGGAAACCGAAGAGTTGCTGGAGCAACTCAAAGAATTTCCTGCGCCTGGGCCCCGGCCGCACGGGCGAGGTGTCGCTGGCGCAGGCCGCCCGCAGGTCAGCGAGAACTTGCGCGAGCGACTGGAAGGCGAAGTTGGCGATCTTTTCTTTGTGCTGGTAAACATTGCGCGTTATCTTTCCCTTGATTCTGAGTCGGCTCTGAAGAAAACCAATCGTAAGTTCAAGCGCCGGTTTCAGTGGATGGAGGAGCAGTTGCGAGCGGCTGGGCGGTCTCCTCAAGACGCCTCGATGGAAGAACTGGAATCTTTGTGGCAAGAGGCGAAGGCACAGGAGCAGGATGCCGAGTGAGCGCGGATTCAATAGCCATTCGCAAATGCCACGAGCTTGATGAAATGCGAGCTTGCGTCGCCCTGCAACAGGAAGTCTGGAATTTTTCCGACGCCGACCTGGTGCCATTGCGCATGTTTGTCGTCGCAGAGAAAATCGGCGGTCAGGTGGTCGGGGC
This sequence comes from Terriglobales bacterium, assembly GCA_050012915.1. Lineage (GTDB taxonomy): Bacteria > Acidobacteriota > Terriglobia > Terriglobales > Acidobacteriaceae > JABDBE01. The sequence goes on from JBEKGG010000016.1 coordinate 15,101, forward strand.
ATTTACAGGCAACGAGTTGGTAGGCTTTGCCCTCTCAATACCCGGCTCTCGCGGCGGTCGTTTGTATCTTCATTCGCATATGCTGGCTGTACGTAAGCAGCATCAAAATGGCGGACTGGGCCGCCGCATAAAGATGTTCCAGCGCGACGACGCGCTTGGGCGCGGTATTGAGCTGATCGAGTGGACGTTCGATCCGCTCGAAATCAAGAACGCGTATCTGAATATCGAGAAGCTGGGTGCAATCGCGCGCCGCTACACTGTCAACCAGTACGGCATTACGTCTTCGCCTCTGCAGGGCGGCCTGCCCACCGATCGTTTGGTGGCGGAATGGTGGCTAAAGTCGAAGCGGGTTGAGAACTGGTTACAAGATGGAACCAAGCCACCCTTCCAAACCGTGACTACCATTTCTGTTCCGGCAGAGATTTATGATTGGAAGGCGTCGCCCGCAATGCGGAATCAGGCGAAAGAAGTGCAAAATCGCAAGCGTGAGCAATTTGTAAAAGCGTTTGCTGACGGATTGTCGGTTCTGGGCTATGAGCGCGACCAGCAGGGAAGCGGCAAGTTTCTGCTGGGCCGCTGGGACGAGAAGTGGATGTATTCGTCGAAATAATTGCGGTGAGTTCCTTCTGACACTATGAAAATTGAAGCAATCACGCTTCGCGAGATTCAAATGCCGCTCGTCCACTTTTTCGAGACGAGCTTCAAACGCACGGTTAGCCGCCGAATCCTTCTGCTGACCGTTCACTGCGACGGCATCAATGCATGGGGAGAGTGCGTGGCCGGCGAAGATCCGTTCTATAGCAGCGAGTGGACAGAAAGCGCGTGGCCCACGATCAAGCATTATCTTGCTCCAGCGGTTTTGGGCCGGACACTTACTTCAGCACGAGAGAGCGTGCCTTTAATGGCAAAAGTGCGTGGCCATGAAATGGCAAAGGCCGCCGTCGAGAACGCTTTATGGGACGCAGAGGCTCAAGAGAAGCGACTGCCTCTATGGAGACTGCTCGGAGGGTCGTTGCAAGAAATCTCCTGCGGCGTTTCGATCGGCATTCAGGATTCCATCGAACAGTTACTGGAAAAGATTCAAACCGAACTCGCCGCCGGATATCGCCGAATCAAGGTAAAAGTGAAGCCGGGCTGGGATATAAACGTGCTCGAGCGCATCCGCTCACGCTGGCCCGAGATCTTGCTTAGTTGTGATGCGAACTCGGCTTACACTCTGAATGAACTGGAGCACTTGCGCAAATTCGATCAGTTCAATCTGCTGATGATCGAGCAGCCGTTGTGGCACGACGACATCTTTTACCACTCCCGCCTGCAACAGGAGCTGCGCACCGCGATCTGCCTGGACGAATCGATTCGTCACGCCCGGGACGCGGCCAATGCACTCGATCTGGGCGCATGCCGCATCATCAACATCAAGGTTGGGCGAGTGGGCGGATTCACTGAGGCGCGCAGCGTGCATGACGCCTGCGCTTCGCGCAATATCCCGGTGTGGTGCGGGGGTATGCTCGAGTCAGGAATAGGACGCGCTCACAACATTGCGCTTTCCACGCTGCACAACTTTCGCCTGCCCGGAGACGTTTCCGCTTCGAAGCGCTATTGGAAAGAAGACATCATCGAACCTGAAGTCGAAGTGACGGCACAGGGGACGATCTTAATTCGCGATGAACCTGGAAGCGGCTATCGTGTGCGTGAAGATTTAATCGAGAAGCTCACTGTAAGGAAAGAGACTATCCGGGCGGGAGCGTAGAGATGTTGCTGGCAACGTCTCTTTTGACAAGCCGTGTCATCCTGAGCGGAGTTGCCGTCGCGGAGCGACAGCAACGCGATCGAAGGACCCATAGCAGGCGAGTTGTGAGTGCAGCTGCAAGGAGTTTCCCCTAGCTAATCCGGAAAGATGGCGAGAATGCCTTTCAGCATTCCAGGTAAACCTGCGTCTCGGGGTCCTTCGACTGCGTGGGCTGCTGCGCTTCCCGCAGCAGCCGCGGCGCTCAGGATGACAAATTTGTGATAGCCAAAGGGCGGCTCAAGGTCTTTGCCGGTTTTCCGCCAATTCCGCTTCTTGTTTCTTCAACAGCTCCACTCCCTGGGCGAATGTCAGGTTCGAAGGCACTGACTGGAAATTGTTGAAGACTTCCTCCGATTTCACGTTAATGCTCTTGAACAGAAGCTCCTTGCCCGTAAGACTGAGGCTCATGCGCGTGACCTCCCAATCTCCCGGAACCACTTCGGCCTGCTCCACCAGGAAGTGTCCCCCGCGATCCAAGTGACCCAGGATTCCCCATCCGAAAGCAACTTCCTTGGTGAGTGTTCCATCGATTTTGGCGATGCGATGCTGGTTTGCGTCAATCAGAAGGTAGCCTTGCATTCCAACCAGGACCTGTTCCACGTGGCTGGGCGGATTATATTTCGGATTAGGCCTGAACTTGAGGCGAACCAACTGGTCGCCGGGCTTCCCGAGTTCCTGACTCCCAACTGCGGTTCCCTCGAGTTCGTAGAGGAATGCGTCGGGCAGCGCCTTCATAATTCGCGCGATATGTTCCTCGTCCTCTTTTTCTGCCCTCTGTTTCTTCTTAAGGCTCTCCGGATTGTTCACCAGTCCGTCCAATCGACCCTCCTCCTGCTGGCGCTGCGCCGCCGATAGGGGGTGATCGTTGATGGCGACTAACATTCCGGCCATGCCTTCACGAGTTTCGACGACCACTTTAGTCTCGGAACCCTGCGCGGTTCCCTTGTGATCCGTGAACATTGCTTTCGCGCCATTGTCCGTCGCGATCTCTCGCTGTACGGTGCGACGCACAAGTTCGATCGGAGACTCAGGGGATGGATCTGCGGGAAACGCAGAGATCGGGAGAACCACTGCCAGTGTTGCAATGCCGAACGCCCGTCTCGCGTTGAAGTGAATCCGCTTCATTGCACGCCACTTCGTTAGAGGGCAGCAACCCTACAGCCGTTGTATATCGTTATTCCGAGCCGTTACAAGCGAGAATTCCCAAGTAACCTGTTGCGGCTGTCTTCGGAGGGTCGACAAGCAAAGAACTTGAGCACGCAACCAGGGCCCTGTCGGCTGGTACAGGGCCCTCACTAATGTAAATACCGTACAGCACGAGTTATTTTCCCTTATAAGTGCGGGGAGAGCCGACCCCACCGCAGAAGTTCCAGCCAACCGTGCAACTGGAATCGCCCTCCGTGATGTCGTGGAAGTCGGCCTTGTACTCCTTCTTGTCGGTGTACTCCTTGTAGATGGCGGTGAGTTCGTCGTTGGTCGACTTCATCTTGCCACCCGCAGCGTTCACGATTCCGGCGAAGGTTGGTGAGGACCAACTGGTCCCACCTACTCCGCCCCACTGACCCTGAAGGTAAATTCCGGTGCAGCAGAAATCGGAAGACACATCAGGATTTCCACGCTTGTCCCCAACAATTTTCTTGATCACGCTCTGGTAGCTGGGGATGGGCTCGTATTCGCTTATGCCGCCGCCCCCGCCGCCATAGGTTTCGCTGACGAAATTCCCGTCGGAATCCCGGTTGAATTGCGTTCCGCCAACAGAAACCACGTTCTTCAAGGCCGCTGGATAGATGAGAGGGCCCAAGCCCCCATCGCCGCTAGCGGCAAAGTAGACAACTCCCGGAGTCGTGAAATACTTGTTAAAGTCGTTCTCGTTGGAGATCTCTCCGTCGCCCCAACTCATGCTGACCACCCCACCCCCATTTTGAGCGACCAACTTGCTCGCCACTGTCACCGCATACCAGTAGGGATCCGTGTTGCAACTGCCTGAGTCGCACAGTTTTGATTCCACGAGGAAAAGCTTGGCTTTCGGCGCCATGGCATGAGCCCATTCGATATCCAGCGCCTCCTCCACTAACCAGCCATCATAGACCGGGGGCTTGTGGCCGTCGGCGTAGACCACTTCGAAGTCGGCCTTAGGTATGCCGAAATACTTCGAAAACGCGTCCAGATCCGACTTTGCAGTGGGATAGTATCCGGCATCGATGATTGCGATCGCTCCCCACCCACCGGTTGGGACCTTCGTGCTAGTCGCGACCGGGCACCCTTTTGGCCCTTTGACCAATTGGTAGACGCAGGCCACGGACCCTGGCGTCTCGGTGCCGGGAGGAGGCCCGCCGGTAGTATTCGGAACGTCCGGGATGGCAAGAAAGTAGTTTGTATGTATGCGGCCGGGGCGCGGAATACTGGACTCCGGAACGACTATGTTGAATCCGTTAATTTTCTTTTGGTCGGTTGCGTGAACAGAACCAGGTAAAAGATACGCGCCAAGCGCTAAGGCAACGGCGACAACCAGGAAGACCGCGATCGAATGTTTCATTCTCACTCTTTCTTTGCAGCAGGGCTTGTGTTTTGAATTACAGACCGACCCGCATTGTACACCGGGCTAACCCGCCACCAGAAGGACAATCGCCCGATTTGTCGACGAAAACTTTGCCGACACTCTGCAAAGTTTTTCTCTGGAGATGGTTCCCGTCCCACAGGATTCGCCAAAATGGTTTAGAATCCGTTATTCCACTTTGTACCCCCAAGTGTGCGTTCCAAAGGAGAATGCAGTATGGACATGCCAAAGACCGGAGAATTTGCACATGTAGGTAAGTCGGTTGTGATTAAGGGCGAACTTTCCGGCAGCGAGGATTTGTATATCGATGGCACGGTCGAGGGCACGATCCAACTGCAGGGGCACAACCTTGTAATAGGACCGAATGGCCGCGTGCATGCCGATGTCAGCGCAAAGGGCGTCGTGGTCCAGGGCAGGCTGGAGGGGAACATCCGGGCAACCGACAGGGCCGAGTTGCAGAAGGCGGCCGTCGTGCTCGGGGATATTGTCACGCAGCGGGTTGCGATCGAGGATGGCGCTTACCTGAAAGGAAAAGTAGAAATCCAGAGAGAGGCTACCAAGTCCGACTCACCGTCCGCGACCAAGTCTGATTCACCGGTAGAGGCGAGAAGCGCGGCGGCAGGCAGCACGGCAGTAACCAAGCAGTAGAAATTTTCGCCGGTCCAACTGCAAACGCCACGATATATTTATATTGAGGGATTCTATTGGACCGGACGCCCGGGAATTTGCCATGGCATCCGTTACGCACAGCTTCATGAAACTTTTTCGTGGTTCCGCCACCATCCCCGGCGAGGGGACCAGATCCGTGTCGACGACGCAGCGGCTCACCCGCCGCTCCAGTGGGCTGGGTGCGGTGTCGCGCACGCTGCAGTCTGAAGAACCGATTTGCGTTCTGGATGTTGGGTCAACTTCAGCCTCCAATATCCGCTACCTAACCCAACGCGGACATAAGATATACAGCGAAGATTTGTTAGAGGCCTCGACCGATCCTTCTCTGATCACCAAGGACGAACAGGGGCAAATGATTCTGGACAGCCGGCGTTTTCTTGCCGACAACCTCGTCTACCCGGCTGCCCAATTCGATATCGTGTTGTGCTGGAATCTGGCCGATTACATGCATGAAAGCCTGGTGAAGCCGGTGGTCGCTCGCCTCTGGTCGACGATTAAACCTGGCGGAATGCTGCTGGCGTTCTTTCATACTCACGAAGCTGGACCGGACGCGCCCTGCTACCGGTACCACATCGTAGACAACGACATTCTGGAGATGCAGCACGTGCAGGCGCGAAGAGATTTGCGTCGAGGTCCCACTGGCGTGCTTCACACTTCGATCGAAAAGAGTTTCCGCTTGCAGCGAGTTTTTAACAATCGTCACATCGAAAATCTGTTCCGCGATTTTGGTTCTATCAAGTTTTTCCTGACCCGCGATAATATTCGCGAAGTACTGGTAGTTCGCTGACGATTTGTGGAGGACGGGCGTTCTCGCCCGTCAAGCGGAGCGAAGCTCCGCAGCCTACCTGGTTTTACTCACCAACAATTGCGTGATCGCTGGAGATTTTTCCAGTAAGGACAGAATCGGCGTTCGAATGATCCGCGGCAAACTCAGCATGCGTCGAAGTTTGGAAGACATTCGGAATACGGGCGCGAGCTGCCGTTCATAGGCGAAACGATAAGTACGCGCAGCTTCACCTAGGGAAACGGCGCCGGCAAAAAATGGAAGAAGTGACTCGCTAGCGAGCCTGCCACTACGTAAAGCCAGAGAAATGCCGTCCCCAACAAAGGGATCCACGAAAGCGACGGCGTCGCCGACCATCAGAATGCCCTCCCGTTCAGGTTGAGGTTGAGAGAAGACCAGCGGCGAGGTAGCCACCGGATCACTAAGCGGCTTCCATTGGGCGGTGCGTTTCCGCAATGCGGCATGGCAGACGAATACTTCCGATAGAGTGCTTGCCACATCAGCCCGGACCATGGCGCAGGCATTTACGGATTGTTCCAGTCCGTCCCCGACGGTGACCGGTTGTACGCCGCAGTATCCGCCTTCAAAAAAATAAAGATCCACGGAAGGCGATTGGCAAGGCTCAGTGAAGTGTCCTTTGAGGCCGAGCCACTTCACGCCGCTGTCCTGCAAGTTCGCAGCATCGCGATTGAGATTCGACCAGCGGCCCGCGGCGTTGATCAAGGCACGGCTTCGAAATTCTCCGGCCGAACTTGCGACCACAAAAGGACCGGTTCCCGAAATACTCTGCACGACAACTTGCTGCCGGGCTTCAACTCCGCATCGTTCTGCCGAAGTCCACAGAGCGGCGTCGAGGCTCAGCCGCGGGATGCTCGCGGCAGAGGGATCGACCCGCGTCTCGATCAAGCGGCCGTCGAGAAAAATGCGAGCGCGAGAGATACGAATCGCATCGGCGAGCACCCGCTCGTCTCGGGGAGCGAGCAAGCCGGCAAGAAGGTCGAGGGATTCGGCTGAAACAAATTCACCGCAGACCTTTTGCCGGGGAAACCGCCCGCGTTCGAGCAACAACACGCGAGCGCCATTGCGCGCAAAAGCGATGGCCGCCGAAGTTCCCCCCGGCCCTCCGCCGATTACGATCAGGTCGTACATGGTTTTAGTTTTTCCACGCGATTGCGCCCATGCGAAAGAAAGTATGGCGCTCGATCTCCACCTTCGCGGCCCTAGTCCCTTGGAGCATTCGATGCATTTCCTCAATGGTGTAGGCGCGTCGCACCGAGGCCAGCGCGTCATGACGAGTCATGTAGCTGCGATGAAGCGGCAAGCTTGCATAAGCCAACGCGAGGTGAACCGGATCGCGGATGAGATCGTTAATCATCACTGCGATGCGGCACACGCGCAAACTCTCGTTCACGAAGCGTGCGACCTCCTGCGGTTCCAGATGATGGGCGAACAGGCAACAACTGACTAAGTCGAAACTTTCGTCCGCGAAAGGAAGCGCCAGCGCATCGCCGGCCACCGCCGAGGTTCCATTTCCCGAGCCGTTTGTCAGATGGGAATGAGCACGATCGAGCAGCGTGACTCGAAGCGAAACTCCTAACTTCTGCAGGCGCGTGCTGGCGGCCTGAGGCACATATCCGGCGCCGGCGGCGACTTCCAACAGCGACAATGAATCAGCGCCCGTTTTCTGCGCCACTTTAGAAATCATCGACTGAGTCGCAGCAACGCCTCCGAACCACTGATTGATGCGACGCAGGTCTGCCAAGCCAATCGTAACCTCGGCAGGCGTGCCAGGATCGGTGTCGAGCAGTTCGTCAATGACCACGCGCTTCATAGAATTACGGTTTGTCATCCCGAGCGCAGCGAGGGATCTCGGTGTCCGCCAGTGGCAGCGATACCGGTCGTGCAGGCAAGAACCTAGATCCCTCGCTGCGCTCGGGATGACAATCTGGAGAGTCTCACACTTCTGCTAATTCTTCTTCGAGCAACTGCTTGTTATAGAGATCGGTATAGTAGCCGTCTTTGGCCACGAGTTCGTCGTGAGTACCCAGTTCCACGATTCGTCCGGCATGGAGAACGGCGATGCGGTCCGCGTTGCGCACGGTCGAAACCCGGTGAGAAATGAAAATCGTCGTACGCCCCTGCATGATTTCGCGCAGATGGTTAAGAATCTTGTCTTCGGTGTTCGTATCCACGCTCGAGAGCGCATCGTCGAGAATCAAAATGCGAGGATTGCGAATGATGGCTCGTGCAATCGCAGTACGCTGCTTCTGCCCACCTGACAATGTAATGCCGCGCTCGCCCACCAGGGTTTGATATTGCTCGGGGAAACCCTCGATCTCCTCGCCAATGCTGGCCGCCACCGCCGCCGAGCGGACTTCTTGATCTGTGGCGTCTTCTTTTCCGAAGGCAATATTCTCACGTACGGTTTCACTGAACAGAAAAGTTTCCTGCGGCACAAAGCCCAGATTGCTGCGCAAATCCGCGAGTGGATATTCGCGGACGGGAATGCCGTCGATGAGCACGGTGCCCGGCTCGGCATCGTAAATGCGAGGAATCAAGTCGACCAGCGTAGTTTTCCCGGAACCTGTCGGCCCTACAATCGCCAGGCTGCTACCTGCCGGAATGCGAAGATTGATGTCATGCAACACCGGAGTGGAATTGTAGGAGAAGTTCAAATGCCGGAACTCGATCTCGCCACGAATCTGTGTGGAAACCGACGACTCGGCCGTTCTGTTCTTGAGTTGGATTACTTCGCTGTCCTCAATCTCGGGTCGCTCACTCAAAATCTGTTGAATGCGTCCCGTTGATGCAGTTCCACGCTGGAAAATGTTAATGACCCAACCCAGGGCGATGATCGGCCAGGTTAGCTGCACCATATACGTATTGAAGGCGACGAAGCCGCCCACCGTGATGCGCCCGGAAATCACTTCTCGACCGCCCAGCCACAACACCAGTACAATGGCGAGTCCGAGCATAGTTTCAAGGGTGGGCCATAGCATCCCCATCAAGCGAACCAGCTTCAGACTGCGCTTGATGTATTCCTGATTCGACGTCTCGAAAGCCGCAATCTCGGCTTCCTCCTGAACATAGGCGCGAATGACGCGCGCTCCCGAAAAATTTTCCTGGGCCCGAGCCGAGATATCGGAAAACATCGCCTGGATTCTCTCAAAGCGCTCGTGGATCTTGCGGCCAAAGTGCTGGATGGTAATGCTGACAATCGGCAGCGGCAGGAAAGCGTATAGGGTCAGCTTGGGACTGATCGAGAGCATGAACGCCAGCGCACCGGCGGTGAAGACAATCGTGTTCGCCGAATACATGATGGCCGGCCCCAAAAGCATTCGAACCGCATTGAGGTCGTTGGTGGCGCGAGCCATAATGTCGCCGGTACGTGTCCGCTGATAATAGGAATAGGAAAGACGTTCGAGGTGCCGGAAGAGGTCGTTACGCAGATCGAATTCGATTTCGCGAGAGACGCCGATGACGATCCACCGGGTCAAAAACTGAAAGATGCCCTTGATCCCGGCAACTGCCAGCAGGAGCAACGCGTAGGTAACCAGCTTGTGCCGAGTAATTCCGAGGTGAAGGTCATCGACGGCTCGCCGGATGACCAGCGGAAAAAGAATCCAGATGCCATTGGTGAGAAACACGCAAACCGTTCCCACCACATAGCTGCCGCGGTACTTCTTAAAATAGGGAATCAGGGGGCGTAGGCTTTTCGGCAGCATCGGCTCGTTAGATGCGATTCTACCAGCCCCAGCTTCAGTTTCGCCGCATCAGTCCGATCCGCAGCAGGATGCGCGGCCCCAGCCTGTCAGTGAACGTGACCACGCCCGCCGTCAGAAGCAGCACTACCCAACTGCCAAGAAAGAACCAGGTGGAATCGATCAAGTACGAGTAAACCAGGTCAGCGTCCATTGAGATCTCTCGCGAAGCGGCACCTATTCAATTTCACAATCGCGATTCCAACCAATCAAATTCAGCAGACCCTTCGACTGGATAGTTGCAATTTACCAGTCGAGTATTTGTATTCGTCCACAATACTCCGAATCGCATTGAGCCGGCCGAGTGTCGTCAAATGTACATCCGAGAGCACTTCGTCCAGCTGCGACATCCAGCAGTCGACGGCTCTCTCGATGCCGACTGACATTTCCGCCGCGATAAGATCGACCAGGTCGGTTGGGATTGCCGTAGTAGCCAAGAATCTACCCGCCTTTCGTAATTTGTGGAATCAGCCGACCCACTCATGGGGAGGGAACCCCCTCGGACCCTCCCCATTCCCCCCATCAGATGACCTTACTGATTGGGTGCTTCTTCTGAGTGGGCTCCCCGCTCCTGCATGCGTTGCTCGCGCTTGGCGATAAACTGGGCCAGCTTAGTTTTTTGGTCCGCAGTCAGAACCTGATAGGCCTGAGACGCAATCAGTGCGTGCTGCACTTCAAGTTGCGCGTGGATCTGCGCCGCCTGGTTTGCAATTGCTGTTGCCTTGGCCTCATCGAAAGTGCTGCTTTGGATGAGCTGCAGCATCTGTTCATGGCTCTGCATTTCCTGCTCGAACAATGGCTTCAGCGCCGGCTTCTCTTTTGCGATGATCGCTTTGATCTGCGCCTGCTGAGCATCGGTGAGATCCAGATAGTCAGAGAAGAATCCCAGCATCGGTCCGCCAAAGAAATCACCACCGCCGTGCGGTCCGCCTGGACGCTGAGCTATCGCAACTCCAGTCACCAGCACGATGGCTAAAGCTACCAGCGACATCTTACTTCGAACGAATTTCATAACCTCTCCTGTGAGCTTCCCCGTAGGTCCGGAAAACCTCAACTTGCTTACTGATCATACAAACACTTTTCTAAATCTTTGGTGGTAAAGAGTCGGTCAACCGGAGTAAAGTTTTGTAAAGCGCGATAACCGCTGGATTGACAATTCTTTACCCCGTATGGCGACACGACTAACTAAAATAGGGAAAGTGGATCGTATTCTGGTCATCGACGACGACGCGGAGCTGTGCAGTCTGGTAGGCGAATACCTGGAGCCGGAAGGATTCCAGATCGAAGCCGTTCACGATGGCACCCGTGGCTTGGAGCGCGCGCTGGCCGGAGAACACTTGCTGGTGGTGTTGGATGTGATGCTGCCCCGGATGAATGGTTTTGACGTTCTTCGGCGGATTCGGGCGACATCGCGCATCCCCGTTTTGCTGCTCACGGCGCGGGGCGAGGACGTTGATAGAATTGTGGGCCTCGAGATCGGCGCCGACGATTATCTTCCCAAGCCTTTCAATCCCCGAGAATTGGTGGCGCGTATCCGGGCCATTCTGCGCCGAACCCAGGCAGGGGAAAAAGGTGGGGAACGCGCGGGCGAGGATCAAATTCCAGAAATCGTACACGTTGGCGAAATTGAGCTGGATCCCGCCACGCGAATCGTTCGTCAAAATGGCAAGCCGGTGGAATTAACCTCGGTGGAATTTAATTTGCTCCATGTGTTATTGCGCGAAGCGGGACGCGTCGTGACTCGTGAGCATCTGGTGGACGCGGTGCTGGGCCGCAAGTTTTCCCCTTTCGATCGCAGCATCGATATGCACGTCAGCAAGGTTCGCAAGAAGCTGGGCGATTCTGACAACGGCAGCGATCACATCAAAACTGTGCGCGGCGTCGGATACATCTTCGCGCATCCCCGAGATCATGCGGCCGGCGAATTGGCTGCGGCCCGAGGCGAAGAAACATGAGAAGCCTCTTCGTCAGAATCTTTCTCTCGTACTGGATTGCGCAAGCGCTGTTCCTGGTATTGGCAATTCTGGCTACGCTGGCCATCAATCATTCCGGTGAGATTTCCAGCGTGCAGGCGCAACAAGGGAGATTTCTCAGCGAGTCGGTTCAAGCCTATCAAACCGGTGGAGAAGACGGTGCTCGCAAGTACATAAGAAGCGTTCGCGACTCGCAGCATGTCAGGCTCTATCTTTTCGATGAGCATGGACGGGAGTTGATGGGACGGCAGCCACCCGAATGGATTGAGCGCGCCCAGCGCGGCCAGGGTCACACCGCCGATACACTGTGGGGCCGCCTCAAACCCATGCAGGTGTTGCGCGAGTCGATGACCGACGCCAGCGGCCATCGTTATACTCTCGTCACTGAACTGCCTCCCGAGCAGCACACATTGTTTGGGCCGCACGGCGTGCCTGGGTTGGGCATCCTGATCGCCGTTCTTTCTTCTGGTTTGGTGTGTTCTATTCTCGCGCGATATTTGACTTCGCCCATCGTGCGCTTGCGTGCCGCAACTCAAAAACTGGCTTCCGGCGATCTGACTGCTCGCGCTGGCGTGCCATGGACCCGCAGACACGACGAGATGGCCGAGTTGATGCGAGATTTCGATCGCATGGCGGAGCGCTTGGAAAGTCTTGTCAACGCCCAGAGCCGATTACTCACTGATATTTCCCATGAGTTGCGCTCTCCTTTGGCACGTTTGAATGTGGCTTTGGAGTTGGCTCGGCAGCGCAGCGGGCCTGATGCCCGCAGCGCCCTCGATCGTATCGATCGCGAAACCAACCGCCTCAACGAACTCATCCAGCGACTGTTGACCATTTCCCGCCTCGAATCTGGCGAGGAATCTATCGAGAAATCCCCGGTCGACCTCGAACAGATCATTCACGAAATTGCTAAAGATGCGGCTTTCGAGGCGCAAAGCCGGCGCTGCCATGTCGAGGCCACCGTCGTGGATGACTGTGTGGTGATGGGAAGTCCGAGCTTGCTGCACAGCGCCATCGAGAATGTTGTCCGCAATGCCGTTCGCTACACGGACGAGGGCACGACCGTCGAAGTTCGCCTGGAGGCGGGCGTGGGTTTGCCAACGACGGGACCGTCGAATGGCGGCCCGGACGGCGGGACTGTGCGGAAAGGCGAGCATCGGAACAACGAATTGGGCCGCCCCGAAGCGGTCGTGCGAGTGCTGGATTCCGGTCCTGGTGTGCCCGAGGACGCACTCGACAAACTGTTCCGGCCGTTTTACCGGATCGACGACGCGCGCGGGCGCCAAACCGGTGGAGTGGGTTTGGGTCTCGCCATAACGGATCGCGCCGTTCGACTTCATGGCGGGACGATCCGAGTGTCAAATCGCCCCCAAGGCGGATTGATGGTCGAGATTCGCCTGCCACTATCCTCTGCGGAAAAGGAAAATGTCATCGATCCGCGAAGCGTAACCGTTCTGTCGTGAAAGGCTGCTTGAGCGTCAGACCAATCGAACTGTGGGTGCCCTATCTTTGCGTTCTTTGCACAGTTGGGAGGCGATACGCCGGAGAGACAGCAGCGCGATTTTTTCGCAATCCTTCAATCCAGGCAACTCGACACCGCAAAATAAACCTTAAGGATGTATCACCGCTTTGAGCAGAGTTTGCAGGCCATTCCACGTGATTTGTACTCCGATGCAGACGAGCACAAAGGCAATGATGCGCAGAATTCCGTGCGCCGTTGAGGGTGAAACTCGCTCGGTGATTTTTGGCGCATACCGGTAGCTCAAAAAAACCGTCAGGCTCAGCGCTACTATCGCCACCAGGATTCCGAGGTGAGCGACGACGTTTGCCAGCACGCTCGACTTCACCGATGCGTGCGCGGTCAAAGTCAACATGACCACGATGCAACCCGGCCCGACCGTCACCGGGAACGTTAGCGGGTAGAAAACCTGCTGTTCGACCGATGAGAAGTTCACTGCTCCTACCGCTGTGCGATCTGGATTGGCCGCGCTTTGCTGTTGGTTAAGTAAGCTCCATCCCATACTGGCGATTACGAGTCCTCCGGCAACCTGTACGACCGGAAGCGAAATTCCAAAGAATTCCAGCAGCCCGGTTCCTATCACTTCGATGACGAACATGAAAATGGTTGTGGTGATGGCAATCTTCTTCGCTAGAGCGAAGTAAACGGACTCCGGCGCATCTCCCACAAAACCGAGGAATACCAATGCCGATCCCAGCGGATTTACCAGCGGCAGAAGCGCACTAAAAGCAATCACGAAAAACCTGAACAACAGCGGTACCATCGTCATGGCAGAACAGCATAGCACCTGCACTTGATGCCCCGAATATTTGCGTGGCGAACTGCCGTGACCAAGCAACTTTCTCCATCGCCCGCGGTTCCAATCAGGGTAAGAAATTCGCGGTTCCGGTATACTCCTTGATACACGAATGAGGTAATCCTTGATCTCCAAGCGTTTGCCGAGGACATTTTTCGTCCGGCTCGGGGAGATCTTGAATTGAACTGGGAGAAATAATAGGGATGAAGTTCCGTTTCCTGCAGCATGTGCTACTGCCGGTTTTGCTTATCTGGATGACGGCCTGTGGTGGAAATAATTCCGTGGTGAACAGCGGCGGCGCGGGCCTTCTCTTTGTAACCGCGCAGTCCAACACAACCATTTCCGCCTTCGTGGTGAATCTCATCAACGGCGCTTTGAGCGCGAATGGGAACAGCGTCGGAACCGGCGCCAATCCTTCGGCCATCGCCATCACACCGTCGATCGACGCCATGTTCGTGGCGAACAGCGGAGCCAATAGCATTTCCGCATTCACCATCAGCACCTTCGGAGGTCTTACGCCGGTAAGCGGCACTACTCCCACCGGAACAACACCCATGGGCCTGGCTATTGATCCTGCCGGAAACTTCCTATTCGTGGCCAATCAAGGTTCGAGCAACGTCTCGGTTTTTGCCATCAGCGGCACGACTCTGACCGCCGTCCCCGGTTCTCCGTTTACGACCGTTCCCGTGGGCCTCTCATACCCGAACGGCACTCTCCCGACCGCGGTTGCAGTCAGCAATTCGGGGAATTACCTTTACGTCGCGAATCAATTGGCAAATTTCATTTCGGCCTTTGCGATTAATTCCACGTCCGGCGCGCTGACTCCGCTCGGAGTGCCATATTACAGTGAGCCGCTCGGGACCGCGCCGTCGGGCCTTGGCATTCAGCCCAACGGAGGTTTTCTCTACGTCATGAATGCCGGCGCCAATTCCAATAACATTTCCGTGTTCGCCATTTGCGACAACGTGGTGACCAGTTGCACCAATCCAAATTCTCCGGATGGCACGCTGACCGAAATATCAGGTTCACCATTTCCCGCAGGCCTCGGTCCCGTCGCGATCACGTTCGACCCAAATTTTACGTTCGCTTATGTGGTTGATAAAACGTCGAACACGGTTTCGCAGTATTCATACGGCACGGGAAGCGGGGTTCTGACTCCGCTTTCGCCGGCAACCATCTCTACCGGAACCACGCCGGTTTCGATCGCGCTTCGCGTCGGAGCCACGGGAACGAACATCGGAAACACGACAACAAACCCGACAGACTGGGTCTACGTCGCGAACAGTGGTGCGAGCACGATTTCGATCTACACCCTCACTACTACCACCGGACTGCTGAACGTCTCGGGAATGCCTTTCACCACCTTCAATCAGCCGTCCGCGCTTGCCGCCCGGTAATGGACTAGGTAGGTACTTTCAGAACCAGGTATCCGCCCACCAGCGCAAAAATCAGATCGGGCGACCACGCCGCCAGGACTGGCGGCAGTTGGCTGATATTTCCCATCGCTTCGAATAGGCCCGCCACCGTCCAATATACGACCGCGATTCCTACAGCTACGGCGACCCCGGCGATTGCGCCATGGCGGCCCGCAGAAAGCGCAAATGGAATCGCGAGCACCGCCATCACCAGCGTGATAATCGGGAAGGCCAATTTCTTTTGCAGCTGAACTCTCAGTCGCACAACATCGAATCCGCTTTGTTGCAGGTCGCGGATGTAGCGGCGTAGTTCCTCGTAATTCATTTCGGAAGACTGCTTCACTTCCTTCTTAAAATAAGTCGGGGGTTCGCTGACAAAAGGAAACGTCGCCACTTCGAAAGTGCGATAGTTGTCGATGGCGGGCCCGCGCAGATCGCGCTCCCATCCCTGGGTGCAAACCCATCGGTGCAAAGTGTCTTCCCAGTGTGCGCGGTCCGCGTAAATTCGTTTGGTCAACTGAAAAGTTGCGGGATCGAATTGGAAAACCGCCAGCCTGCCGAACTGATCGCGATCGGAATCGAACAACTCGTAGTAGTAAATGTCCGAGTGCTGTCCGAAAATCCATTTCCGATCGGGATTCAAATAGGTTTGAGCAGGCTTGCCTTTGATCTGATTGCGGAGCGCGTCCTGGCGCTTGTTGGCATGGGGTAAATAAAATTGGTCGGCAAAGAAGAGACCCGCAGCCAGTATCGCCGAGGCTACCAGTAGCGGCGTGACAATACGGTAAATGCTCATGCCCGCCGTCTTGATGGCAGTCACTTCGTTTGAGCGTTGCATCACACCCAACGTGATCAGAACCGCGAGCAGCATGCTCAACGGGGTGATGT
>JBEKGG010000017.1:0-30140 GCA_050012915.1 Terriglobales bacterium
GACGAGCTTTGTGGGCTCGTTTCAAGCATGTCACTGGTCCGCCCGCGACAAACACATTCCTCCGAACGCCCGTCCCGCGCCCCGCCGTTCCCCTCCGTTGGGGCACGCGTTCGTTTCGCTGCTTAAGTCCGCAGCGACATTTCCCGGTTCGAAGTGAGCCCTGCGTGGCGGAGATAGGCATTGTGTTTGTGATTGCCTATTGGTTGCCAGCATAGCCCGGCAACGATTGATTTATGGAGTAGTGGATGAGCCAGATGCTTTGGAGATGTTCCGCGCTTTTTGTTCTGCTCTGCTGCTGCGCGAAGGCTGGCGCGCAGCAGGCTTTGACCTGGGAGCAGGTGCGGGCACGTTTCGAGCAGAGCAATCCCACGCTGTTGGCAGACAAACTGAATATCGACGAATCGAAAGCCCAGGAGATCACCGCGTTCCTGCGTCCGAATCCGACATTGACGCTTTCGGCGGACGGGACGCAAATCGCACCGAGTCACGGTGTCTGGGAGCCTTTTGCGGGCACTTTCGAGTCATCCCAGATCAGTTATTTGCTGGAGCGGCGACACAAACGCGACCTGCGGCTGCAGAGCCAGCAAAAAGCGACTTTGATTGCCGAATCAACCCACGCCGACCTGGAGAGGACGCTGCTCTTTAACTTGCGCAGCGCGTTTGTGTCCACCATGCAAGCGAAAGCGGTGCTGCAGTTGGCGAGAGATGACCTCGACTATTACGACCACGTGCTCAAGATCAGCAGAGATCGGTTTCAAGCGGGCGACATCGCGCAAATCGATCTTGATCGATTGGAACTGCAGCGCGTGCAGTACGAGTCGGACGTGCAGACCGCAGACGTGAATCTTCGCACCGCGAAGATCCAGTTGCTTACGCTGCTCAATGATCGAACTCCAATTGAACAGTTCGACGTTGCCGGGACATTCGATTTCAACGACGAACTCATCTCTCGGGACGAATTTCGAAAGATCGCACTGGATACTCGGCCGGACCTGAAGGCGGCCGTGGAATCCGTCGACAAAGCGCAGACCGACCACAAACTCGCGGTTTCGAATGGCTCCACCGATCCGACGTTCGCCGTTTGGTACACACACAACGCGTCTGTCAATAATCCGTTTGCCACAAACACTCTCGGGGTCAGTGTAAGCGTCCCATTGCGCGTCTTTGATCGCAATCAGGGAGAGAAACTGCGCACGCAGATCGATATCACGCGCAACGAGAGATTGCGCGATGCAACCGAAGCGGGCGTGCTGAGCGACGTAGATTCCGGCTACGCCACAATGGCGAGCAATCTGACGTTGCTTCGGCCCTACAAGGCCAAGTACCTGCAGCAATCTGTGCGCGTGCGGGACACGATTTTATTTTCTTATCAAAACGGCGGAGCTTCGCTGCTGGATTTCTTGAATGCACAGTCGGAGTACCGCAGCGTGCAGTTGAACTACGTAAACCTGGTTGGCTCGTATTTGACGGCTGCGGCGCAATTGAATATGGCCGTCGGTCGAGAGGTGATCCCATGAAAACACCCAGATTTGTCGTCACCATTCTGGCTGCGACTCTTTGCCTGCTGTTGATCGTGCTCTCCGTCGGATGCAATGAAGGCAAGGCCGATCCGAAAGCAGAAGCGCCGCCGAAGGCGGTGGTCGAGCCCGATTTGGATGCCAACAACTTCAAGGTGGACCATCCTGAACTGTTCCCGCTGGTGACGGCTACCGAATACAAAGCCGCGCCCGCGTTGAATGTGACCGGCGTTGTGCAGCCTGATATCGCACGGGCGGTTCCTGTAATCTCCCTTGCGTCGGGCCGGGTTGTGGAGGTGAAGGCGAGGCTCGGCGACGTGGTACAGAAAGGCCAGTTGCTGCTGAGGGTTCGAAGCAACGATGTTTCCGGGGCTTACCAGACGTATTTGAAAGCGGTAAACGATGAGCGCTTGGCGCGTCTGCAACTAGAGCGGGCGCAGACGCTCTTTGACAAGGGCGCCATCGCCAAGAGTGTGCTGGAGGCCGCCCAAGACGCGGAACAAGATGCCAAAGTCGACCTCGACACGTTTGCCGAACAGTTGAGGCTGCTCGGCGTAGACAAAGATCATCCGTCGGGAATCGTTGACGTGGTCGCGCCCATCTCGGGCGTGATTACAGACCAGCAAGTTACGGCCGCCGCCGGCGTGCAGGGCTTGTCTGGTCCCAACCCGTTCACGATTTCTGATCTCTCTTACGTCTGGATCGTTTGTGATGTTTATGAAAATGATCTCGACGCCGTAAAGGTCGGGGAGACGGCGGACATCCGCCTGAACGCTTATCCAGCGAAGATTTTCAAGGGCCGGATCGACAATATACTTCCGATTCTCGATCCAAACATCCGCACGGCGAAAGTTCGCATTGAAGTGCCCAACCCGGGACTCATGAGTGTTGGAATGTTTGTTACTGCGACCTTCTATGGCAAGCAGCCGGAAACCTACGCCGCCATCCCGGCAAGTGCAATTTTGCACTTGCATGACCGGCAGTGGGTTTATGCGCCAATTGGTTCAGGACACTTTAAGCGCCTGGAAATAGTCACTGGGAACATGCTTCCCGGCAACATGCAGGAGGTTGTTTCCGGAATCAAACCTGGGGATCAAGTGGTATCAAACGCTCTGTCGCTGCAGAACACGGTGGAGCAATAAATGATTCGTCGAGTCGTCGATTTTGCTCTCAGCAACAGGTGGCTGGTCGTGGGCCTGGCGTTGATTCTTTTCGCCGCCGGAATCGTTTCGTTTGAACGCCTGCCCATCGAAGCGTACCCCGACGTGGCCGACAACTACGTGGAAATCATCACCCAATGGCCGGGGATTTCGGCGGAGCAAATCGAACAGCAGGTCACGATTCCACTGGAGGTCGCCATGAACGGGATCCCCCAGGTCGTCCACCTGCGGTCCTTCTCGCTATTCGGCCTTTCGGATTTAAAGCTCATCTTCGATGACGAATCTGACGATGCCTGGAACCGTGAGCGCGTTTTGGAACGGCTGAGTCAAGTCACGCTGCCTACCGGTGTGAACCCGCAAATGGGGACGGACTGGAGTCCGGTCGGCCAGATCTATTTCTTTACTTTGCACAGCACGAATCCGGCTTACGACCCGATGGAACTGAAGTCTCTGGAAGACTGGGTCATCGAAAAGAATTTTAAAGCCGTCCCCAACATTGTCGATGTGTCCAGCTTCGGCGGACCTACGCGCGAATACCAAGTTCGAGTCGACCCCAATAAACTCGTCGCTTACGGACTGAGCTTAGCCCAGGTCGAGCAACAGCTCACCAACAGCAACGGAAATGCAGGGGGAAGCTTCATACAGGCGGGTCTGCAGCAGATCAATGTTCGCGCGGTCGGACTGGTGGACCGAACCAAGGACATCGAGCAGACGGTCATCCTGAGCAAGAGCGGCACCCCGCTCCGGGTGAAAGACATCGCCGTCGTCGAACAAGGTCCAAAGATTCGGCTGGGCCAGTTCGCGAAAGCCATTCACCGTGAGGACGGCAAGATCATCGATAACGACGACGTGATCTCTGGCATCGTTCTATTGCGGAAAGGCGCCGCGGCAGATGCCGCTCTCGATGGTATCCACCAGAAAGTTGAGGAACTCAACAGTCACATCTTGCCCCCGGGCGTAAAAATCGTTCCTTTCATCGATCGTCGCGATCTGGTGCATTTCACTTCTCATACGGTGCTCCACAACCTTACCGAAGGGATGATTCTGGTATCCGTGGTGCTGTTTCTGTTTCTGGGCAATATTCGAGGCGCACTGATCGTTGCTGCGACCATTCCCTTTTCTCTGCTGTTTGCTTCGATCTGCCTGGACTTGCGGCAGATTCCGGCGAATCTTCTTTCGCTGGGGGCGCTGGATTTTGGCATGGTCGTCGATGGTGCGGTTGTGATGGTTGAAAACATCGTGCGCCATTTGGGCCAAACCAACGGAATGCACAGCCCCGCCGAAAAGATCAGCGACGCCTCTCACGAAGTCCAACGCCCGGTGTTCTACGCCATTGGCATCATCATTACCGCGTACCTGCCGATCTTCACGCTGCAGCGGGTCGAAGGCCGCTTATTCCATCCCATGGCTTGGACAGTCGCTTTTGCGTTGCTCGGTGCGCTGATTTTTTCCATCGTGATAGCCCCTGTGCTGGCAAGCTTCGCCTTCGCGAAGGGCGCCAAGGAATGGCACAACCCGGTCATGGATTTCGTGATTGGGCAGTACCGTATCGCGGTTCGTTGGGCGATTCGCCATCGGGTGATCACCGTCGGAGTAGGCGTGTTCGGCATCGGTTTAGCCGGTTTCCTGGCTTTCAGCGGGGTCATCGGATCCGAATTTTTGCCTCACTTGGATGAAGGCGCTCTGTGGGTTCGCGGCACACTTGCTCCCAGCACCGGCCCGGACGAAGGTATTCGCGTTTCCAATCAGGCACGAATCGTGCTTTGTTCTTTTCCCGAAGTTCCGCAATGTACCAGTCAAGTAGGGCGTCCCGATGACGGAACAGATACTACCGGCTTCTTCAATACCGAATATTTTGTGGACTTGAAACCAAAGGATCAGTGGCGTCCCGTTTTCCACGAGGACAAGGATGAGCTCATTGCCGCGATGAATCGCGAGTTGGACAAAATCCCTGGGGTCGTCTGGGGCTTCTCGCAGCCCATTGAAGACAACATGGAGGAGGCGGTCAGCGGAGTGAAGGGGGAGCTTGCCACCAAGGTTTTCGGCGACGACCTGAGAGTTCTTGAAGAAAAGGCGGATGAGATCGTCGGGGTTCTCAGCCATATCAAGGGGATTGAGGATCTGGGAGTGCTGCGAGTGCTCGGCCAGCCTAACCTAAACGTGACTGTGGACCGCGATCAAGCAGCTCGTTATCAGATCAACGTCTCGGATGTGCAGGACGCAATTCAGACTGCGGTCGGAGGAAATGCGCTCACACAGGTCCTCCAGGGCGAGGCACGCTACGATCTGGTGCTGCGCTATCTTCCGCAGTACCGGAACACCAAGGAAGCGATCGAAAACATCCGCATGCTTGCGCCTACGGGGGAGCGTGTATCGCTGGCTCAGCTTTGCAAAATCCAAGAAGAAGATGGCGGGTCGGAGATCTATCGCGAAGGCAACCGGCGCTACATCGCCGTGAAGTACAGCGTCCGCGGCCGTGATCTCGGCAGCACGGTTGAAGAGGCGATGAAAAAGGTCGACGAGCAAATCAAATTGCCGCTGGGATACGGCGTGAAGTGGGAGGGGGAATACGCAAGCCAGAAGCGGGCTAACGCCCGCTTGCTGATTGTCCTCCCAGTGACGATTTTCATTATCTTCATCCTTCTTTACACGATGTTCAAATCTTTCAAATGGTCGCTGCTGATTCTGTTAAACATCGCGGTGGCGCCGATTGGGGGTCTGCTGGCTCTGCTCATCACCGGTACTCATTTCAGTGTTTCCTCGGGAGTAGGCTTTCTGGCGCTGTTCGGCGTGTGCGTGCAGACCGGAGTCATCATGCTCGAATACATCAACCAACTGCGCGCGCGAAGATACTCCATTGAAGACGCCGCGGTGGAAGGAGCCGTCTTGAGACTGCGTCCGATTATGATGACCATGCTGGTGGCGACGCTGGGACTGTTGCCCGCGGCGCTATCCCATGCCATTGGTTCCGACTCGCAGCGTCCGTTTGCCATCGTAATTGTCGGAGGTCTCATCGCCGCTCTCGTCATGAGCATCTTCCTGTTGCCGACGCTTTATGTCTGGATCGCCGGCGAGCGCGATGTCCTACCAAGATCGGACGAGGGTTTTGAGGTGGGAGAGCATGTAGATTGAGGGCACAAGAACCGCGGCTCCGTGATTCGGTTTAATCCGCCGAACTGTTTTTGGAGTTTGTATGAAGTTTGCGATCGCTCTAGTTCTGATCTGGTTATTTTCCCGGCGGCGCACGCAGTAGGGTGGTGCCGTCGTTGGCGCGCAAGAAGAGAAGCCTGCTAATTATTCAAGAACGCTTTTCAAGTAAAGCCCGGCAAAGTTCGTCCCGCGATATTTTGCCGGGCGGGCGTAAACGCAGTCGCGACGTTTCGGATTCTTTCCGTTTTTCCTGCGGTTTCCACAAAGAATTCCTGTCCTCCACAGTTTGTGCACAACCGGCTATCGATTTTCTGTTGCGCTGCTGCGATTGCTGCAGCAGAGTATCGCCAGCGCAGATGTGCGATGTCTTGAACGCGCTGTTAGATTGCAAAAGAGTTGACGTTTCCGGTGGTTAACGAGAGTGAACTGCCGGAGGGTTTTCCAGGGCATGTCACGGCATCATGCCGCATGGGAGGTTCTGGAACACCGGGCACGCGGCCTCCTCGAATAGTCCTCTTCCAGGGACTGAGCCGTCGGCTTGAGCGATCACTGCAAGTCTCGGGACGTGGACTCCGGTCCGCGAATCGAAGACTTGAAGGGCGCGCGGAGAAACGAGCGTTCCCCGCGAACGCGGTTTCACAAAGCGCCTCACTGCATTGGGCAGTGAGAGTGCGAACGAGACATCCACAAGCATGCGGCCCGGGTGGCTGGCCTGGGCCGCATTTATTTTTTGGGTAGGAGAGCAAATCGCCACGGATTTACACGGATCAACACGGATCTGAAAATAGTTGGAGGACGTTCTTTCTCCTTATTGATCTTCGCTTTTGTTTCACCTATACTCCGACTGAATGGAAGGGAATTGGACAATTCAGTTTTTGCGACGCAACCGGACCGCCGAAAAAATTAGGTTTGTCCTGCGTTTTCCGAAGAACGACTTCACATTCACAACGCTTTCGTGAGTAGTATCGCTTTCACGTTTTTTATCAGTTGCACTCCGACGAATCGGAACAGCATTGGCAACGACTGATTACAATCTCGCGCGCACGCTGCCGGCAAACGTTGAGGCCGAGCGCTCTATTCTGGGCGCGATCCTGCTTGACAATCTGGCCTACAACGAAGCCGCCGAGCATTTGAAGGCGGAGGACTTTTCGCTCGATTCTCACCGCCGCATCTTCACGCGCATGGTCGACCTGTCGGAATCGTCGCGGCCGATCGACATGATCACGCTGGTCGAAGAACTGGATCGGCGCAAGGAATTGGAGGCGATTGGTGATGTCGGGTACGTTTCAGGGTTAGTCGATGGCGTCCCCGACCGGCCGAGTATTGAGCACTACATCAAAATCGTCCGCGATAAAGCGCTGCTGCGCGGCCTGATTCACGCGGCCAACGCCGCCATCGCGCGCGCCTCGGATCAAAGCGATGCCGCAGAAGAAATCCTGAACGATGCTGAAGCTGCCATCTTCCAGCTTTCCGAAAAACGGATTGGTCGCGGCTTCATGGGCGTGCAGGAGATCGTCAAAGAATCTTTCGGTTCGGTCGATGCTTTGTTGCAACGGGGCCAACGCATTACCGGCCTGGCCACGCATTACACCGATCTCGACGAGATGACCAGCGGATTCCAACGCTCGGATTTGATCATCATCGCTGCCAGACCGTCGATGGGTAAGACTGCGTTCGCCATGAACATCGCCGAGAATGCATCCATCGAAGATCAGAAAGTTGTCGGAATGTTTTCGCTGGAAATGTCGCGCGAGGCTTTGCTTTTGCGCCTGCTGTGTTCGCGAGCCCGAGTCGATTCACATAAGATGCGCACCGGTTCGCTATGGCGCGACGACATGACTAAGGTTGTCCAAGCCATGGAACAGTTGGCACACGCCCCGATTTTTATCGACGACACGCCCGGCATTTCCATCAGCGAGATGCGGGCCAAGGCGAGGCGTCTGCAGCAATCGCAAGGCAAGCTCGATCTGCTGATCGTGGACTACCTGCAACTGATGTCTGGCGGCGGCAGGCGCTATGAAAATCGTACGCAGGAAGTGTCTGCCATTTCTCGTGGCTTGAAAGCATTGGCGAAAGAATTGAGTGTCCCCGTGGTTGCACTTTCCCAGCTAAGCCGCGCACCCGAGAGCCGGGGCGGCGACCACCGTCCGCAACTCTCCGATCTGCGCGAATCGGGATCGATTGAGCAAGACGCCGACGTAGTGGCCTTCATCTTCCGCGAAGAAGTTTATAAACAGGACGACCCCGATCTCCAGGGCAGAGCGGAACTGATTATCGCCAAACAGCGCAACGGCCCCACCGGCCGCGTCAACCTTGCATTCCTGAAGAACTCAACCCGCTTTGAATCGATGCTTGCCGATGGAATGGCACCGCCGGAATAGCATGTTTACTGGTCACAAAGTGGCGATACTGCTGCTGTGGAAAGGCTGTGGAACCGTGCAGGGTGATGCCGATCACTTGTGCCTGTTACTGCGGTCGGCACGATGGCTTCGCCGTCGGAGTTCCCGCAAGTAGTCACATTATAAGGCTTTAGCAGCCTTTCGCAAGGTTTGTAATGGCGAATCGGGTGACACAAGAAAATTTCAAGCAACCCGCGAGATTTGCACATTCCCCGCTATTCGCCGCGCCGACGCCGGGCTGCTTACCGCAACGCTAGCGATAGTAGTCAATAGTCATCAACAAATTGTTAAGCGGTCTCGATTGAGCTAAAGAGAACGACTAAGCTGAAGTGCGATAGACGTTCCCGTTCCAGCAATACCGAGCTCCCTGCCGCCCCTGCCCTTGGTTTATTCTTTCTACAGCCCATGACCGCAGCAACGCACGATGCTTCCCATTTATTTGTGGAGATCGGCGCTGCCATCGTTCTGCTTGCGATTCTGGCTCGGCTGGCGAACCGATGGTACTTCTCCGCGATTCCTCTTTATCTGCTGGCAGGCCTAGCCTTCGGCAACGGCGGCATCGCTCCCCTTCCTCTTAGTCAGGGCTTCATTGGGACCGGGGCAGAGATTGGCGTCCTGTTATTGCTCTTCATGTTGGGATTGGAATATAGCGGCGAAGACCTCAAAAAGAATCTTCGTTTCGGACTACCTGCGGGCATCGTGGATCTTCTTTTGAATTTCACGCCTGGGCTCGTGGCGGGACTTCTCCTCAGATGGAAGCCGATGGCCGCTGTGCTGCTGGGAGGCATCACCTACATTTCATCCTCAGGCGTGATCGCGAAAGTGCTGGAGGAACTTCGGCGGATCAACAATCCGGAGACTCCGACGGTTTTGGCCGTGCTCGTCTTAGAGGATCTGGCCATGGCGGTCTACCTTCCGCTGGTGGGAGTGTTGCTTTTGGGCGGTGGGCCGGGGAAGATTGCGATTTCGGTTTCGATTGCAGTCGCGGTAGTGCTCATCGTGCTTTTTGTAGCCCTGAAGTACGGAAGGCAACTCAGCCGGTTTCTCGCTCACGAGTCAGATGAGATCATTCTGCTGACGACGTTCGGAACGGTGCTGCTCGTCGCTGGTTTAGCCGAGCGCTTCCAGGTGTCAGCGGCCATCGGCGCGTTTCTGGTCGGCATCGCACTATCTGGGCCCATCGCCGAGCAGTCGCACCGACTTCTCGCTCCGCTCCGCGATCTATTCGCTGCGACTTTCTTTTTCTTTTTCGGATTGCAAATCGATCCCGCTACGTTGCTTCCAGCGCTTCCCGTCGCACTGGCATTGGGCGCCGTCACGGCTTCGACGAAAGTGCTGACTGGATATTGGGCCGCGAAGCGAGCTGGCGTCGACAAACAAGCAGCTTTGCGCGCGGGCACGGCATTGGTCGCGCGCGGGGAGTTCTCGATTGTGATCGCGGGCCTGGGATCAGCGCTCGAACCAACTCTCGGCCCACTCGCCGCGGCCTACGTGCTGTTCTTAGCGATTCTAGGGCCAGTTCTGGCGCGTCTGACCAAATAACTCCGAACGGCTCGCGACTGATTGGAATTATTTCCTCCCGCGAACACTCGACCAGATGAACCGCCGAAGGAGTCTTTGGCGAATCACTCCGCCTGATAAATTAAGACAAAATCAGATCGTGGAGAGTTGCAGAAATATTAAGCGCAGGGTATGAAGTGTCGATCAGTTGACATGGCGTGACCATTCCGACGGCAAAGTGCCAGCCCATCAACTCGATGGCGCGGTTCGTAGGGATTGCCAAGCGCGAAATTGTTTTAGTCCCCAACACGGCCTTGGACGCCACGCACGCTTCTGTGACTTCTCCCTCGCTGTCCATGTCATTTCTGATTTCTAGCTGTCTTGCTTCCGCATGCTCGACGGAATCAGCAGGAGCCTCCAAGCATGAAGCGGATTGTTGCCGACACGGCATTGTTCGAATAGAAGAGAAAAACCGCGGCGGCGACAGCCAACTGGAAAATGCGGCGAGCCGCTCCGTTTCTGCGTGGGACTTCTATAATCGCGTATTGCTTGCTCGAAGAATGTAATAAACGTTTCATAAACTCACCATGCCCTTTGACATTTCTTTACGAATCAGCACTGCCTCTCTAGTGCAAACTGGGTGCCAAACGAGCGGCGACGTCCCTACGAATCTCTCGTAGCCAAACTCCGTGGTTGGCTCACTTGATCTACCGAACCTATGTGCTCGTGAGTAGTGACCTTACGGGCCGCCGCGAGTAGAAGCGGTACGTGCTTTTCCGTCACGAAAAAATCTTCGGAAATATGAGCGCGCTCGTCCCCAGGTTGAACTCAATCGCCGACAGCGCCGGCAGACCTTTGGCGACCACGACGCATCTTTGTCTCCACTTAAACTTCAGCTCTCCGGAATAGCGTGTGTCGTTTGATACCAAGGTATCGACGATACCAAGGTCCAATTGTTCGACTCTGCGGCTTGTGGTCTGATACGCGTCGAGTGGCTCAGTGGATCGCGCAACGAAGAACAAAGCAGACGAAAAATGAAAATCCTGATGGTGCTTATGTCACACGACCAGCTCGACAATACCGGCCGACCTTGGCGGGAGATAGATTGGAACGTTACGTGCCTATTCTTTTTGTTCCAGGAGGAATAACGACATGCAAAAAGCAACTGCATATTTCGAAAATCACGAATGTCTCGAAATCTTAGCTCGAGAAAAAGTGCAAGAATTGCACAGCATTGTGTCGAGCCGCCTGCCATCGTTTTACCGAAGCGCGCATCGGCTTCTGGGCAACTCCGCGGATGCCGAGGACGCGGTGCAGGACGCTCTTCTCGCCGCCTACAAGCACTTAGACCAGTTCAGAGGACAATCGCAGATGTCCACGTGGCTGACTAGTATCGTGTGCAATTGTGCACGGATGCAATTGCGCGGACGACCCCGCCAGATCCACGTGTCTCTGGAAGAGCCGATTGGAGAGGATCGGGACCGTTCAGTTTCGGAGCAAGTGGCAGACTGCGGACTCAACCCGGAAGAACACTGTCGAAATTCTGAAATAAATCGTCACCTGACGAATTTGATGCCGCAGCTCTCGCCCACTTTGCGTAAAACATTTCAACTACGCGAGTTGGACGGCCTTTCGATTCGTGAAACAGCCGCCATTCTGGGAGTACCGCCTGGAACCGTGAAGGCCCAATTGGCGCGCGCGCGAAAAAAGCTAGAGGGGTTGATGCGCCGAGCGCTCAGGCTCCGATCTCGGCCAACGACGGAATCCCAAGTATTTGATGGGAGCGCGAACAGCGAATCGAAATCAGCTCTGCGCTCAGCGGGGGCGCTTGGAGCAAGAGCTCGAGTGCGGGAAAAAAATTCTCGCGTGGACTCGATGTCTCCGGCGATGAGTATGGCAGGGGATTGACAATTCGCGCGATTTCGCGCAGGCGGACAATCAAGCAAGTTTGAGAACATGAAACGCGAAAGATGATCCGCGATACAACCGTTTCCAGAAGGAACCGGAGCGGTTTCCACGAGAGCGACGCTTTCAGCGAAGCAGTCGGATTCAGATGCCGCACAGCGCTGGCCCCGGAAACGACCCGGACCCCAATGTGATTCGTGATTAAGAGAGTGAATAGTTAGTTGGGATGTGAGCAGTCCGAACACGTAACCGGAATCGTGATCGCTGCAAAACCTCCGGAGGTCTCATGCTTGCCAAGTGCGCAAATCCTGCCTGTGGGACTAAATTTCTCTATCTCCGCGAAGGAAAACTGTACTTGATCGACGTCAAAGGAGGCTCGATCGGCTACAGATCATCGGCCGATCCGAGACAGGTCGACAGACCCATCCCGATCGAATATTTTTGGCTGTGTTCCTCTTGCTGTCGAGTCATGACTATTGAAATTGATCGTCGTCATGAAATCAGAGTGGTTCGCAAGTGTGAAGATATGAACGAGCCCGTCATGCCGAGTCATCCGATGGTATCGGTCGATACCATCGTCCAATAGATTCCTCCTCACACTTCTGGCTTAATCGCAATTGTCCATCCGATATAACCTTTCGAAGCAGGAGGAGTTATGGAAAATGCGATTTTCCGAAGTTCAGCGGCGAGATGCTCTGATCGGAGCGGGAGTGACTTGCTCGGATTGAACCGTAGCCAGAATGGCGAGGTGTTGACCATGGCAAACATGATGTTAATGGCCTTCGAGTTCCTCTTCGGCTGCTGGCACCGCAATCTCAGCCGGCCATTCACGTTATCTGGCTGGACCTATGAAGTATGTCTGAACTGCGGAAAGAAGCTTGAGTACGATCGCGTTGAGCTTGGCTGCGTCGTCGCGCGGAGAAAGAACTCTGCCCACGCCAGAGAGTACTTTCATCAAGACCGTGCAAGCATTTCGTT
Organism: Terriglobales bacterium; assembly: GCA_050012915.1. GTDB lineage: Bacteria > Acidobacteriota > Terriglobia > Terriglobales > Acidobacteriaceae > JABDBE01. The sequence goes on from JBEKGG010000017.1 coordinate 12,610, forward strand.
GGTTTCCCAGGCGCGGCAAGAAGGAGTGAAGCTGGCATGGCGGTCGATTGATTGCGGAAGGGAAGCCGCGCCAAGCCATCGTGGGCGGGGCTGATTCCCCCAGCCGCAGAATCATTTGTCGTGCGTGTCAGTGGCAATCCAGTTCACTTCCCAAGTCTTGCCTCCGTCGTTTGAGAACGCCTGCTCGAAGTGGCAGGAATTCGGAGTGATCTTCGAGATTACGAAACGAACATAAATGGCCCGGCCGTTCAGCGTTTCCTGATCGAAGAACTCACCGCGCCCATTCTTGAACTCTCCGACTGTGGGTACGCCCACGGTTCCACCGCTGCTGCTGGCAAAATTGAGGCTCCATTGATGGGATTGCGGATTATAAAGACGCAGAGAGAGCGCTTCGATGTGACTGTTGGGAGCATCGGCCTCAAGCTCCACGAGATTGGCACGGCCGTTCCAGATCTTCCGTACGACCGTAGTACCTTCATATTCAATCCACGTGGTCGAGTCAGTTAAGGGATGCGCCAGCCGTTTGAGGTGAGTTTTCCAAGTACCAATCTCGAAATCAAAATCCTTCTCCCCATTCCGCTCCGTAAGGTTGGATTGAGCGCTGCTTGCCGATCCGCCCGAAGTTTGCTGTGCAAATCCACCAAGAGTCAGCAGAGCGACCAACAAGACAACATAAGTGTGAGTACGTTTAGGCGGGTTCGACATTGGCACTCCGATCCCAGAAGTTACGCGTGAGAGTGGCACTTTACAATAGCCACTATTGATTGTATTCATATAGCCACTAGTTGGAGACTTTTCGATGAATCGATTGCCGGCCAGCTTCCTTCCATCGCTGGCGCTTGATCCCCAAAGTGAGAGTCCGATGTACCGACAGATCTACGAATGGTTTCGGCGGGCAATTGTCGACGGCCAGGTCCGACCGGGTCAGCGCGTGCCCTCCACCAGAAACCTGGCAGCTGAACTGAAGATTTCACGGATTCCGGTTTTCAATGCGTACGAACAGCTGTGCGCCGAAGGGTATTTAGAGACCTTCGTCGGCGCCGGAACGTGCGTGGCCAGATCGATACCGGATGAGAAATTGCGGCCTCCTGTTCGGAGAGGGCCGAGTGGTTCACGGAAATCAGCCGAGAGCACGGGCCCGCGCCGGATCTCTCATCGCGGAACAGCATTTACAAACTTTCCACCGCAATCCTGGCTGAACAGCCTGGGTGCATTCAGAGTAAGCTTGCCGGCTCTCGACGAGTTTCCCATTCGCATATGGTCGAAACTGGTGGCTCGGCATTCCCGGACGCTGCACCGAGAAATCATGGGTTACGGGGACGCCATGGGACACCTGCCGTTTCGCGAAGCCGTTGCACACTATCTGGCAACCGCTCGAGGGGTGCGATGCAAGTCATCTCAGATTCTGGTCACTACGGGATCGCAGCAGGCCCTGCAGATCTGCGCACAGGTATTACTGGATCCAAAAGATTGTGTCGCGATTGAAGAACCTGGATATCCCGGAGCGCGGCAAGCTTTTCTATCAGCCGGTTCCCGGTTAATTCCGGTGCGTGTCGATGACGAGGGGATCAAGGTCACTGAGCTCACCGGCTGCGGTGACGATCTGCGCGCCGTATATATCACGCCATCTCACCAATACCCTCTTGGCATGACCATGAGCGCCACTCGTCGTATGCAGCTTCTCAACTGGGCGGCGCATAGTGGGACCTGGATCATCGAGGACGACTACGATAGCGAGTACAGATTTGAAAGTCGGCCGATCGTTTCCCTGCAGGGTTTGGATAATTATGCGCGGGTGATTTATATCGGAACCTTCAGCAAAGTCCTCTTTCCCGCTTTGCGTTTAGGATACGTCGTTTTACCCGAGGATTTGGTGCATGCTTTTTCAGCCTATCGGGATGCCTCGGACATTTTCTCCTCGACATTGTATCAGGCCGTACTCACCGACTTTATTCAAGAAGGGCATTTTGCGCGCCATCTTCGTCGGATGAGGATGCTCTACATGGAGCGGCGAAACATGCTTGTAAGAACGATCGACGCTCAGCTCGGAAAAAAGCTCGAAGTGGTTGGAGCCGAGGCCGGCATGCACCTGGTCACGCTCCTGCCACGTGGTGTCGACGATTCTGCGATCGCCAGAAAAGCTGCGGAGAGAGGGATTTCGGTTATGCCGTTGTCGAGCTGTTACTTAGGTCGACCTGTGAGAAACGGGCTCGTTCTTGGTTACGGCGGAACGAGCCCGCCACAGATTGGCGATGCGATGCATGAACTCAAAAAGCTAATACAGCATTGAGCCCATCACGGAATCGCCGCCGAACTCAGGCGAGATCGTAGCGATCGAGGTTCATCACCTTGTGCCATGCAGCCGCGAAGTCCCTCACAAACGCCTCTTTCGAGTCGTTAGAGGCATAGACTTCCGCGATTGCGCGGAGCTGGGAATGAGAACCGAAGACGAGGTCGACGCGGGTTCCGGTCCACTTGACCTGGTTCGTCTTGCGGTCGCGTCCTTCGTATACGGTTCCGGAGCCGTTGGACTCATTCGACGGCTGCCATTGCGTGCCCATGTCGAGCAAGTTGACGAAGAAATCATTGGTCAGAGTCTCGGGCCGGTTGGTGAAGACGCCGTACTTGGACTTCCCGACATTTGCGCCCAGCACGCGCAGGCCGCCGATGAGAACCGTCATCTCGGGGGCAGTCAGCGTCAACAACTGCGCACGATCCACCAGCAACTCTTCCGCCGATTGGACCTGCCCGCTGCGGAGATAGTTGCGGAACCCGTCAGCAATGGGCTGCATCACGGCGAAGGAGTGAACATCGGTTTGCTCCTGCGAAGCATCCGTGCGTCCCGGCGAGAAGGGAATCTTCACCGCGTGTCCAGCCTTTTTCGCAGCGTCCTCAATGGCCGCATCGCCGCCCAGAACGATCAGGTCAGCAAGTGAGACTTTCTTTCCTTTGTTCCCGTTCGACTGCGAGCTGTTGAACTCTTTTTGGATCGTCTCCAGCTTCTGTAAGACTTTGGCCAGTTCAGCCGGCTGGTTCACTTCCCAATCTTTTTGTGGCGTGAGACGAATGCGCGCCCCGTTTGCGCCGCCGCGCTTATCGGAGCCGCGGAATGACGCTGCCGATGCCCAGGCAGTCGTGACCAGTTGGGAGATCGAAAGTCCAGATTGGAGGATCTTCGCCTTCAGCGCAGCAACGTCCTGCTCCCCGATCAATTTATGATCCACGGCGGGAACAGGGTCTTGCCACACCAGCGTTTCCTTCGGAACGAGCGGCCCAAGGTAGCGCGGGATCGGCCCCATGTCGCGATGGGTGAGCTTGAACCACGCCCGGGCAAACGCGTCCGCGAACTGATCCGGATGCTCGTAGAAGCGCCGCGAGATCTTTTCGTAAGCCGGATCGAACCGCAAAGCCAGGTCCGTCGTCAGCATGGATGGTGCATGACGCTTTGAGGGATCGTGCGCATCCGGCACCGTAGCTTTAGCTGCGCCATTCTTCGGCGTCCACTGATGAGCACCCGCCGGACTCTTGGTCAGTTCCCATTCGTAGCTGAACAAATTGGTGAAGAAGTTGTTGCTCCACTTCGTAGGGGTCGTGGTCCAAGTGACTTCTAAACCGCTGCCGATAGTGTCAGCACCATGACCTTTGCCAAGTTTATTTTTCCATCCGAAACCTTGATCCTCAATGTTGGCGCCTTCCGGTTCGTTGCCGACATATTGAGCGGGAACGCCGGCGCCGTGGGTCTTGCCGAAGGTGTGACCGCCGGCAATGAGCGCAACGGTTTCCTCGTCATTCATCGCCATGCGCGCGAAAGTCTCTCGGATATCCCGCGCCGCGGCGATGGGATCGGGCTTTCCATTCGGTCCTTCAGGATTCACGTAGATCAGACCCATCTGCACCGCGCCGAGAGGATTCCGCAGATCCCGATCGCCGCTGTAACGCTCGTCGGCAAGCCACGTTCCCTCAGGGCCCCAGTTCACCTCCTCAGGTTCCCACACGTCCTCGCGTCCGCCGCCAAAACCGAAGGTCTTGAAGCCCATTGAATCGAGGGCCACGTTGCCGGCAAGAATCATGAGGTCGGCCCAGGAAATTTTACGTCCATATTTCTGCTTGATCGGCCATAGCAGGCGCCGTGCCTTGTCGAGGTTCACGTTGTCCGGCCAACTATTGAGCGGCGCGAAGCGCTGCTGGCCTGATCCGGCGCCACCGCGGCCGTCGCCGATGCGGTACGTGCCGGCGCTGTGCCACGCCATACGAATAAACAGCGGCCCGTAGTGGCCGAAGTCTGCCGGCCACCACTCCTGCGAATCCGTCATCAAGGCATGCAGGTCCTTGATCACGGCATTCAGGTCGAGCGTCTTGAACTCTTCCGCGTAATTGAACGCCTTGCCCATCGGATCGGACTTCGGAGAATGCTGGTGAAGCACGTTGACGTTCACCTGATTCGGCCACCAATCGCGGTTCGTGGCGACGTAAGCACTGTGGTTAAAGGGGCACTTGGCTTCGGGCAAGGTACTTTTGTTTTTAGCTTCGGGAGAAACGCTTCCCGATGAAGTTGCGAGTGTATTTTCCATAATGTTTCCGTCCTTCGAATCTTGAAATAGTTGTCGTGTTTAAGAAATTACTTTTTCTTGCTGCAGCGGCGGCAGAGGCCAAAGACCTCGACCAAGGGCTGCGTCAGATCAAAACCCTCCGGCAGTTGCCGGGATAAACGTTTGAAATCGATGAACTCCCCTTCGATGTCCTGCACCGATTTGCAGCGGGAGCAGACCACGTGGTGATGAGGTTTGAGATTGCCGTCCACGAGCAGCGTAGCAGCATGAGGACTGACCTCTCGCAGCATCCCGCACTCGATGAAAAGGCGCAGATTGTTGTAGACGGTGGCGAGAGAAATGGATGGAATGCGGCGCCGTACGGCAGCGTAAATATCTTCCGGGGAATAGTGTCCATGAAAGGCGATGACGGCCTCATAGACCACCTGTCGCTGGTGCGTGACCGCCAGACCGTGCTTCGCAGCCCGCTCACGGAACTCTGAATGGGTGAGGCGCATGATTATCGGATGAGAATCATTATAAAACAAACCGGAGCAGCCTTCAACCGAAAATCTTTCCCCCTGACAACTCTATCGTTTGCCAGAAAATCGAAAGCCAGTTGTTCGCCCGGATGCGCGTGAAGTCGAATGACTGGCAGCTCGCGGACAAAGATCAGCCTCAAGCGCAATCCGGCGAAGGCTATTATTCTGAGATGTGACTAAAAAACCAGACACGCGTCCCAAGCCACCGCTTCGCAAGGATTTTCTCCGATCCTTGGTTCGATGGCTTGCTATCGGGGTGGTGCTTGTCTGGTCGCTCGCGGCACTCATCCTACTGGCCGCCCGGTGGATCGACCCGCCGACAACCGCAGTACACATCCAGCGCCACTTGCAGGCCTGGATTCATCGCACTCCGTATCATGAACGCTACAAATTCGTTCCGCTCAGCCAAATCTCGCCCGATCTCCAGCACGCAGTAATTGCCGCAGAGGATGCGCGCTTCTATCAACACCGCGGGTTCGATTGGCACGAGATCCACATCGCCGCCGAAGACGATTTGGAAGGCGAGCGCACTCGCGGAGCTTCAACCATTACGCAGCAACTGGTAAAGAACCTATTCTTCGGGACGGGCCGCTCAGTCCTGCGCAAGGGTGCAGAGTTCACACTGGTACCGGTGGCCGAAATCGTCCTCGGCAAGCGGCGCATTCTGGAGATTTATCTCAACGTGGTCGAATGGGGTCCTGGGATTTATGGTGCAGAGGCGGCGTGTAGTTATTACGACGGAACCGAGGCCCGGAATGTCAGCCGCGAACAAGGGGCGCGGCTCGCCGCGATTCTTCCCGCTCCCTTGAAGCGAAGGCCAGAACGCATGAACAACTATACTGCGCTCATCCTCGAACGGATGCGCCAAATGGGCTGGTAATCACGAGCAAGCTACCAAGTGGTCTTTACGATAGTCCTATTGTCTGGTCTTGGCGACCGGGCTTCCCCCTGTCACCGCGATGCCGAACGGTCCCTTCGCACCTTTGATGAACTTCTGGTTCTTGTCGCTGCCGTCGAGCTTCGCCCGCCCGATCGTGGTGCCTGTGTCGCGGTCGCCCCAGTCCGCCCAGTAGATGTACTGGCTGTCGACTGCGAGGAACGCGACCTGGCCGTTCAATGGCGTGATGAATTCCTGGTTCACGTCAGTGCCATTGAGCTTGGCCCGCCCGATCGCGGCGCCGTTTTCCGACGTCCAGTAGATATACGCACCCTGGATGGCAATGCCCGAACCTCCGCCGCTAGTTTGAATAAAGTCCGGGTTCACGTCGCTGCCGTCGAGCTTCGCCCGCCCGATTTCGCTGGTGGAATAGTCAGCCCAATAGATGTGTGAACTGGTGACCGCGACCCCGCACACACCAGTACCGGTTTGGATAAAATCCTGGTTGGCTTCGCCGCCATCCAGCTTGGCGCGCCCGATCGACGAACCTACGTCGCCGGCCCAGTAGATGTAGGAGCTGTTAAGTGTTATTCCGCATGGATTCTGCGCGCCTGTGATGAACTTCTTGTCCACGTCGCTGCCGTCGAGTTTGGCTCGTAGGATGGTAGTAGCTGAGCCCCCATTAGCACTGGTCCAGTAGAGGTACTGCTTGTTCGTCGTCAGTCCCGCACCGCCTGCGGCCCCACCGGTCGTCGAAGGGATGAATTTCTCGTTCGCGTCAGTGCCGTTGATCTTCGCCCGACCGACGGAGCCATTCGCGCTGTTGGTCCAGTAGATGTACGCTTGCGCGGCGGGCTCGAGGGTGCGTTGTTGCTTAGCCTGTCCCTCGGCTTGACCCAGCGCAACCGAGCCGCTGACAAGCAGAACCACGAAAAAGTAGACTCTTGAGAATTTCATATGTCGCTCCCTCACGCAGCGGATGAATTTTCGGATGCGAGAATGCTCCAAAGATCTGGAAATGAGCAAGTTAATCGGGGTATTGTTACGGTAACAAGCCGTGATATCATGCGTTTGCACGGACCGGCGTAACGACATGTGCCGCCCGATCCGTCCTCCCCCAAGTAACTCCCGCTGAGTTCCGATGACCCAGAGGCTTGAGCGCGCCGCTCACTCTAACCTTGAGGCACAGGACGCAGTGTCGGCGGAAGCGGTTCGCGATGAGTTGCAGCGCATCCTTGGTCCCGATCGTTTTCTGAGTTCTCAGCGGCCCGGCCGGTTTCTGCGATTCGTAGTGGAAAGCACCCTCGCCGGCAAGCAAGACCAGATCAAGGAATATCTCATCGGCGTAGAGGTCTTCGGCCGACCAGCCACTTACGATCCGAAGGAGGATCCGATCGTTCGGATCGAAGCTGGCCGACTGCGGAAAAGATTAAGTGAATATTACAGCCGGCTGGGAGCAACCGATCCTGTAATCATCGAGCTGCCGAAAGGCGGCTATGTCCCGGCTTTCCGGGCGCAGTCCGTTTCTAAGGAACTCGACACTGTTAGGTCGGGGAACGCCGCACTAGCACCGGTCATACCGATTCGGAAAGCATCTAGCTGGAAGTCCGGCATGGTCGCAGCATTACTCATAACCGCGGCTGTGATCCTTGCCTCTATTGGCTACGCTTTATTTCGCTATCGGTTTTCTGGCACTCCCACTTCGATCGCGGTGTTGCCTTTCCTGAACCTGAGTGGCGGTTCTGAGGGCGACTACTTGAGTGAGGGACTGGCCGAAGAACTGACGACTGACTTCGCGCAGCTGAACCGACTTCGAGTCGTGGCCGCGACCTCTGCCTTCCAGTTCCGCGATAAATCGGAGGACGTAAGAAAAATTGGGCAAGCTTTGAACGCGGAGGCGCTGATGGAAGGCAGCATCAGCCCTTCGAATGGCAAGTTGCGGGTCGACGCCCAGTTGGTCGACGCACGCAACGGCTATCACTTATGGTCGAAAGCCTATGAGGTCCCAAGCAACGACTTGTTCACCTTTGAGCAGGATATCGTGCGGGAATCGGCGCGTGTTTTAAACATTCCGGTAAGCGACGCCAACCCGGCGATGAAAAGTGATACTGAAAATGCAGAGGCGCATGATCTCTACCTTCGGGGCAGATATCTGTGGAACACGCGCCAACTTCCTGACATGTTGGAGAGCGTCCAGCTCTTCGACCGCGCGATCAAGGACGATCCTGATTACGCTCTCGCTTATGCCGGCTTGGCGGATAGTTACACCGTCATGGCGGTCAACACGCAGATGTCTCCTGCCGAGGCAGTGCCTCGCGCCAATGCCGCCTTGCAGCACGCGCTGGCACTCGACCCGAATCTGGCACAAGCTCATGCCACGTTGGGATTATTAGAATCTCAGTGCGAGTGGAATTGGCGCGCAGGTGCGGAGGAATTTCGCAAAGCCATCGATCTTCAGCCGAATTATGCGCCGGCACATCACTGGGCCGCCCTCAACCATATGCAGCTGGGAGAATTTACTGCCGCGGACGCGGAGTTTAGAAAGGCGCAAGTCCTCGATCCGCTGTCGCCGATGATTAGCGAGGGGCTGGCGGAGAATTTCTACGATGCGCGACGTTACGATGAAGCGATCACCACTGTGCTCAATATGCCGGACCCAAAAGTCGGCTGGGTGGTTCTCGCTTATGCATACATCTTCAAGGGGATGTACCAGGAAGCGCTAAAACTCCCCAACGTCGCCGATGCCACTGACCTCGATGGATTTCTCATTAGGGCAGAGGCTCAATTGCGTTCAGGCGATCGCACCGCCGGTCTGAAGATCCTCAACGATCTGGAACACCATCGACGTAATTCGGGCGCCGACCGTGATTACATTCCACCAGGTTACCTCGCGTGGGGTTATGCCATGGCAGGCGACAAAGAACGAGCCTTTGCGTGGCTGGAGAAAGCCTATCAGCAGCACGATCCGAGCTTGGCGAATCTGAAGGTTGATCCCGGCTTCGACAGCTTGCGGTCCGATCCAAGATATCTCGACCTGCTCAAGCGAGTGGGACTGAGCGACTAGGGTCGCTCATCATCTCACGCAAACTGTTGCACTCCTCGCTGGTGCACCCAACGCTTCCCCGTCCAAAATCACAAGTCGTGGTTGTGCGCCGTACCTTATCGCCGGTGTGCGAACCTAGATTACTGTATTTTTTAGCCGAACGACGCGGCGTCGCATGACTGTGGCTACCTCTCCCCAGTGACAACCGCTCCGCTTTGAGCCGCATCTGAAAAGAGTTCTGAATAGCTTTGTGACGCGGGCCGACCGGTGAAGCCAACCGGAAACTCTTTGGAAGTTGAAATTGTCGAGTATGAGGTTCTGTGGTCTATTTCTACTTCTATTCGTGCCCGTGGCTTGGGGACAGATCGCGGTCCAAGGTCCCCAGTCCATCTACGATGGGCAAAGCGTAGCAGCGATCGATCTCATCGGAAATCCTCATCGTGACCTGGAACCATATCGACAATTCGTTGTGCAGAAAGCCGGCGAACCGTACTCCCAGGAGAAAGTGCTATCCAGCATCGCTGCGCTCGAACAGACAGGACGGTTTCCCAAGGTTGATGTAACCGTCGTCCCTGATCCGTCGGGGCTGCGTCTGAATTTTCTTCTGGAACCCGCTTACTACCTCGGCATGATTAACTTTCCGGGAGCCACCAAGGTTTTCCCCTACATTCGACTTCTGCAGATCGCCAATCTGCCCGACGAAGACCCGTATGACAAGGCGCGCGTGGCCCTGGCACAAGAGGCGTTACAAAAGTTCCTGAAACACAACGGATACTTCCAGGCGACTATTCAGACGCACTCCAAGATCGACGACACACACCAGTTGGTCGATGTTGCCTTCGAAATCAAACTAGGAAAGCAGGCGCGCGTGGCCAGTGTGACTATCGAGGGAGTAAATGGAACCGAGGACGCACATCTGCAGCACTCGCTCCGATCGCTGCGGGCCCGTTTTTCCGGAGGTCTGCTCAAACCAGGAAAGCCTTACGGCACGGAGCGCATCAAAGAGGCTACGGCGATAATGCGAAAAACGCTCTCGCGCCAGCGTCACCTGGCCAGTCACGTTCAGGAAAACCCTCCGCAATATCACCCGGAAAACAATCTCGTGGATGTCTCATTCAAAGTGGACGTAGGCCCAGTAGTGACGGTACGCGTAACCGGAGCGCGTTTATCTCGAGTACCCTTCATGTCCGCACGGGAAAAGAAAAAGCTGATTCCGGTCTATTCGGAAGGCACGATTGATAGCGATTTGATCGACGAAGGTCAGCAGAATCTGGTCGATTACTTCCAGAAAAAAGGCTACTTCGACGTTCAGGTCAAAACTACTTTCCAGAACCAGCCCGACCAGGTTTTGCTGGCCTACGAAATTGAGGAGGGTAAGAAGTACAAGGTTGACCGCATCGCATTTCACGGAAACCACCAAATCTCGGAGAAGGATTTGCTGTCTGTGGTGGTCGTGAAGAAATCTCATTTCTGGTCGCACGGCAGTTTAAGTCAGAAACTATTGAAACGGAGCGCGACCAATCTGGAGGCGTTGTACCACGACCGGGGATTTGAAGAAGTCAAGGTAACTACTCAAACCATCGATCACCAGTCCAAGATCGACGCGCAGTTCAAAATTGAAGAAGGCGCGCTGACCCTGGTCCGCAACGTTGAAGTAACCGGCAACAGTCATATTCCCAATCAGCAACTCACGGCTCCCGTGGGCTTTGAACTTCGCTCTGGCGCGCCTTTCTCGCCACGACGGCTTTCCAACGATCGGAATCGTATTTCTGCCAACTATCTAAATCGCGGATACCTCAATGTCGAAGTGAAAGCCACCGTGAGTCGCGATTCCACCGATCCTCATGCCGTCGATGTCACATATGCCGTCAATGAACGGCAAGTGGTGCGCGTGGCAGACGTAATTTATCTGGGACAAAAGCAAACCCGCCTTTCTCTCATTCAGAAAACTGCGAAGATTGCGAGCGAGACGCCCATGAGTCGGGAAGAGTTGCTCGAAGCGCAGAGTCACCTGTACGACCTGAACATTTTCGATTGGTCCAGCGTCGGTCCGAGAAAACCAATTACCGATCAGACCGAGGAAGCCGCGTTGGTCAAGGTGCACGAGGCGAAGCGCAACACGATCACGTACGGATTTGGCTTCGAAGTATCGCATCGCGGAGGAAACGTTCCTAGTGGAACCGTGGCCGTGCCGGGAGGTCCAATCGTTCAACTTGGCAATTATCAAATCGCGCCGAGCCAGTCGACTTTCGCCAGCCCCCGGGGCTCCGTGGAGTATGACCGTCATAACATCCGTGGTTTAGGGGAAACCGCGAGCGCGTCGATCTTGCTCTCTCGACTGGATCAGCGCGCTCTCGCCACCTACACTCAGCCTCGTTTCTTCGGCTCGAAATGGAGTTCGCTGACAAGCTTCTCGGTCGAGCGGACTACAGAGAATCCACTTTTTGGCGCGAACCTTGGAGACGTTTCGTTTCAGCTCGAACGTCTGATCAACCGGAAAAACAATACGCGCTTTCAAATCCGCTACGACTTTAATAAAACGGTTCTCTCGAATTTGCTCGTACCGGAACTCGTTCTGCCGCAGGATCGCGACATTCACTTGTCAACCGTTTCAGGTACTCTTTTGCGCGATACACGTGACAAACCGCTCGATGCGCATCGCGGCAGCTTCAGTCTGTTGACGCTGGGCATTACGTCCACTTCTTTCGGCTCCAGCGCAAGTTTCGCCAGGCTTCTCAGCCAGCACGCATTTTATAAGCAGCTTCATTCTGTGGTCTTCGCCAACAGCCTTCGGCTGGGACTCGCGAAATCGTTCGACGGAAGTTTCGTTCCAACCAGCCAATTGTTTTTTTCCGGTGGCGGCACCACGCTTCGTGGCTTCCCCATTGACGAAGCCGGTCCGCAACGGCTCGTTCCTTTTTGCAATGTGTTGACTGGGCAAACTGGGTGCGTGAACGTGACCGTCCCGGTGGGTGGCCGCGCATTGATTATTTTGAACTCAGAGTTGCGCTTTCCTCTGGGCATTATGAAAGCTCTCGGAGGAGTGGTCTTTTACGACGGCGGGAATGTCTACAGCGCGATCAACATTAATAACTTCATTAACAACTATAGCAACACAGTCGGATTAGGCCTGCGTTATACGACGCCGATCGGACCGATCCGTATCGATGTTGGACGCAACCTCAATCCAGTGCCGGGAATTAATCCAACGCAGTATTACATAACTCTGGGTCAGGCCTTTTAGGAGCGGTGATGAAGTGGAAGAAGTGGTGGGGCTGGACGCTCGCGGTACTTATTATCCTGATTTCCGTTTCAGTGGTGGGCGGGTACTGGTATCTCAAGAGCGCTGCTTTTCGACAGTTCGCGGTGCGCAAGATCGTCGCAGCGGCTAACGATGCAACCGGCGGCCACACTCAGATCGGCTCTCTGGACTTTCAGCTTTCGACGCTCACCGCTCATCTTTACGATGTAGTCATTCGCGGCAATGAATCGCCCGATGCTCCGCCACTTTTTCGAGTCGATAAGCTCACGGTCGGATTGAAAATCCAATCCGTGCTCCGCCGAAAAGTAAATCTCAGCGAGCTGCTGGTTGAGCACCCCGTAGTTCACCTCGATGTAAATGGCGAAGGAAGGAGCAATATCCCACAGCCTTCCCCGAGTCAGTCCAGCAGCCAAACCGATATCTTCGAACTCGCGGTCGGACACGTGTCTCTCACTCGCGGCGAGATCGATTACGCCGACCGAAAAGTGCCGTTGGATGCCGATCTCTACGATCTGGGAACGGATATTGTGTTTGAGCCTTCAGCCACTCGCTATCGTGGTTCGATTTCGTACGACAACGGAAATGTTCATTACGGCGGGTATGTACCCTTGCGTCACAGTCTCAGTGCACAATTCAGCGCGACGCCGTCAGCTTTCTCGCTCGAATCCGGCGTTTTGAAAGTGGCGTCATCATCCGTGACTTTGCAGGCGAACCTGACAAACTTCAGCAACCCCGCAGTCGCCGGAAACTACAACATTCGACTTCATGCCCAGGACTTTGCCGCGATGGCACCCGGAACCAAGACAGCCGGCGATATTTCGCTGATTGGCACAATCCGCTACCAGAGCGAACCTAACCAGTCTTTTCTCCGAAGCGTTTCCGCCGAAGGAAATATCGGCAGCGAGGCACTATCAGCGGCCTACTCGGGCACGCGAGTCGAAATGCGCCAGCTGCGGGGACACTATCAGCTTGCCGACAGTAGTTTGCATGCGAACGGCATTGAAGCGGAGTTGCTGGATGGCCGAGTTCGAGCTGATCTCGAAATGAAGAATCTCGATGCCACACCGACGTCTCGAATCCGCGCTACACTGCGCAATATTTCGCTCCGCGCGGCTCAACAGGCGGTAAACAAATCCCAACCGAACCGCGTTGCTGTCTCGGGAATACTCGACGGCGCAGCCGACGCCTCTTGGACCGGCAGCATGAACAATTTGGTCGCCCACTCAGATCTTACCCTGCGGGCTGCCATGAGCTCTCCTAAACCCTCCGCGACCTCCATTCCGGTCGCGGGCACAATCCATGCTGCGTATGACGGTCCAAATAACGTCGTTACTCTTCATCAAACAAGCTTGCAAATTCCCGCTGCGACCTTGACTGCGGAAGGACAAGTCAGCAAACGATCGCAACTGGAGATTCACATCGACGCAACCGACCTACATCGCTTGATTGAGCTGGCTTCGGCCTTTTATCCCACTCCGAACGCACCACTGTTAGTGTCAGGATCGGGAGTCATGAACGTGACGATCCAAGGCTCGACGCAGAAGCCCGAGATATCTGGCACGCTCACCGCGCAGAATGTCGCCGTCCAAGGCAGCCAGTGGAAAAACGTCGCGCTCGCGATTCAGGCCGATCCCTCACGGATTGTCTTATCGAAGGGCACGCTAATCGGCGCGCAACACGGCCAAGCCTCCTTCGGTGCAACTATCGGACTACATGATTGGTCGTATCTTCCTTCCAATCCTATTCAAGCGAATCTTTCGTTGCGGCAGATGTCGGTGACTGATTTGGTGCGCTTGGCCAATGTTCAATATCCGGTTAGCGGGAATTTGTCGGCCAATATTTCCGTGAACGGATCGCAACTGGAACCAGCGGGATCAGGTTCCGTTGACATCACGAACGCTCGCGTCTACGACGAGCCCATTCAGACGCTCGGGGCAAAGTTTCATACCGAAGGCGGATCCGTAATTTCAACTTTGAACGTCGCTACAGCTGCGGGCTTCGCCAATTCGAGCCTGACCTACACACCCAAAACCAAGACGTACAACATCCGTCTCGATGCACCAGCGATTGTGTTGCAGAAACTCAAGACGGTACAGGAAAAGAATTGGGCGGTGAACGGCACGCTAAGCCTTTCCGCAAGTGGACAGGGCACGCTCGATAATCCTCAACTGACTGCCGTGCTTCAGCTACCTAAGATCGAAGTGCAGCAGAAATCGATTTCCGGAGTGAAAGCAGAAGTCAATATTGCGAACCATCAAGCTGATCTGACTCTGGATTCGCAAGTTGCTCAGGCTTTCGTCCGAGCTCGGGGCCATGTGAATTTAACTGGTGATTATGAAACCGATGCATCCATCGACACGGCCGCTATTCCGCTTGATGTTTTGTTGGCGACCTATGCAGGCGGCGCACCCAACGGTTTCCAGGGACAAACCGAGTTCCATGCCACGCTGAAGGGGCCGTTAAAAGATAAGAGCCAGCTTGAGGCCCACCTGACGATCCCGACGCTGAATGCCAGCTATCAATCGCTGCAAATCGGGGCTGCTGGCCCGATTCGTGCCGACTACTCCCACTCCGTCATCACGCTTCAACCAGCGGAAATCCGAGGTACAGAAACTTCTATTCGCATCGGCGGCGGCGTTCCACTCGCCGGCACCGGATCCGCGACGTTTACGGCACAAGGCTCGATCGACGCTCGCATCCTGCGTATCGTTTCTCCTGACTTGACCAGCTCGGGAACAGTCACGTTGGACGTTCGCACTTCAGGGTCCGTGAAAAGCCCTGTAGTTCAAGGGCAAGTCCATCTGCAAAATATCGCGTTATCGACGGAGGCGGCGCCACTCAGTGTCGATAAACTGAATGGCACTCTCGACCTGGGCAATGAGCGCGTACAAATTTCTAATCTCTCAGGAGAGATTAACGGCGGACAAGTCTCCGCCACCGGTTCGATCGAGTATCGCCCAAGCCTGCAATTTAATATTGCTCTGCAGGGAAAATCGGTTCGCTTGCTGTACCCCGACGGCTTGAGAAGTTTGTTTGACAGCAATCTCAATTGGACGGGCACGCCCCAGGCCTCGACATTAACGGGACGCGTTCTGGTTGATCAACTTTCCTTCACGCCGGATTTCGATCTGTCGACATTTAGCGACCAGCTCAGCAATGCCGCCGCCCCGGCTGAGCCTGGCTTCGAAGACACCATCAAGTTACAAATTTCCGTTCAGACTAAAGACAATCTCAGCGCAACCAGTTCACAGGTCAGTCTGGCAGGTAGCGCGGATCTCAACGTGATCGGAACGGCAGCCGACCCGGTTGTCATCGGCAGAACCGATCTCACTTCGGGAGAACTGTTTTATCGCGGTGTCCGATATCAATTGCAGCGCGGGATTATTGCGTTTCAGGACCCCAATCAGACCGCGCCGGTACTGGATATTTCCGTCACCACCACGGTCGAGCAATACAATTTAACGCTGAATTTGCGGGGGCCGTTCGACCGGCTGACCACATCGTATGTTTCCGATCCTCCGCTGGCCACGGCTGACATTATTAATCTGATTGCGATGGGCAAGACTACCTCGGAATCGGCGGCCGCCAATCAAAGCACAGATTCGATCCTGGCCTCGCAGGCCCTCGGGCAACTTGGCAGCGGGGTTCAGAAGCTCGCCGGAATTTCCAGTCTGCAAATCGATCCACTTCTAAGCGGCAACAGCCAGAACCCTTCGCAACAAGTCGCGATCCAGCAGCGCGTGAGCAAGAATTTTCTTTTTACTTTTTCGACCGACGTCTCGCAGCCGGGACAAGAAATTGTTCAGGGCGATTACCAGATCAATAAAAAATGGTCGGTCAGCGTGGAGCGTGACCAACTCGGAGGAGTATCCGTCGACGGCCGGTACCACACTTCGTTCTAGGCAGCTGATGACGTTGCGTTCCCGCAATTAGCTCAAGCCGCAGGGCGAACAGCGTCGTTGGCCTTTGAATCCTTTTGCGGTAATTGCCCCTCGCCGCGTTCTCGGGCCAACTCTGTGTTGAGCTCCGCGCCTACCAGCAAAGCGATGGAATTCCAATAAAACCACGTCATGAAGGCTATGAATCCTGCCAGAGTCCCGTACGTCCGGCTGAGGTTCGCGATGTGACGAAAATAGAATCCGAGCAGATAGGATAGTCCGATCCAGCATGTCACCGCGACAATCGCTCCCGGCAAGGTCGCCCCAAAACGCTGCTTAACGTTGGGAGCGAGAAAATATAGAAGTTCAACAGCCACAAGCGTGAACACGATGGCAACCGCCCAATGGATGAGAGGCCAAAGAAAAACGAAGAGCGCGGAGACGTACATCCTGTTTGCCAGCCACGCTCCGAATCGAGGACCCAACATCATCACGGTGAGCGCGATAGACACCAGTCCCGCTGTGACAAATCCCAGCAAGACGGCTCGCAGCCGAGTCTTCCAGAAAGCGCGGTCGGCATGCACGCCGTAAGCGAGCTCGAGGGATTCAATGAGCGCGTCGAACGCGGCAGATGCTATCCAAATCCCTCCCAAGGTAGCGAATGACAGCCACGCCCTGCGATTCGTTGCTAGAACATCCAACAGAACGGATTCCACAACGCGCATGGTGTCGCGAGGTAGCAGGAGTGCCATTGTCCCCAAGACGCGCCCGAACAAGTCGGGTAACGGCATCGATCCCATGATGGCGGACAGAAAAATCAATCCCGGAAAGACGGCGAGAATCAGGTAGTAGGAAAGTCCAGCCGCCATCTGGAATGTGTGATGCTGCAGCACATTGCCATAGGTGGCTGCCAGAATTCGCTTTAATCGCGCGCGTGTCACGTTCCTTGGATGCACTCCGAGTGAAGTCTAGAATCGGTATTCCGGGCATGCAACCGTGAATTTCGTGCCGTCCAAAGGTTTATACCGCTGTGAAAAGCCCGACT
This sequence comes from Terriglobales bacterium, assembly GCA_050012915.1. Taxonomy (GTDB): domain Bacteria; phylum Acidobacteriota; class Terriglobia; order Terriglobales; family Acidobacteriaceae; genus JABDBE01. The sequence continues at coordinate 29,786 of JBEKGG010000017.1, forward strand.
CCTGGTTCGAGCCAGGGGCTTTTTTGCTGTTCTGCCCCTCCGAGCGATTCCTGCATTGCTTTCGCTATTCATGGTGGAGGATAATTCGGTATCGCTTGTTCTGGCATTCGTGCCCGGCCTGCGGTCGCCAGCGGCCCCGGTGAACCTTCCCAACTCCATCACGCTCACCCGCATCTGCAGTATCCCGCTGCTGATCTGGATTCTTTCCACCAACCGCTTTCAGAGTACGGGTGGTGAAAAGGAACTGCTGGCTTCGGCGCTGTTCATCGCCGCTTCGATTACAGATGGCATTGACGGATACCTCGCGCGCAAGCGTGGACAGATCACGACCATGGGTGTGCTGCTCGATCCGCTT
>JBEKGG010000018.1:0-29056 GCA_050012915.1 Terriglobales bacterium
CCGTTCCGACCAACACACCTGTGCTGATCACCACGCCTCCGGAAATGTTTGCGCCAGGGTTCACCACAGAGCCAGCGCCGATCCGAGCTTCGTGCCCGAGAGTGCAGCCAAAATTGCACAATACGAAAGCCTCCAGGGTGATATTCACGGTTGCTGTGACGCCGGCGCCGATGAAACATCCTTCGGCGATTCGAGCTGAGTCGAGGTCGATGATCGCAGTGGGATGGATGATCGCGGGCCATTCGACCTCGGGCAGAAAATGGCGAAGCTCAGCCGCAAGTCTCAGCCGACTGGCCGGGAACCCGACGCCGATGGCGAGTGCGTCGAAGGAATTTCGATTTGCTTGCAGCCAGCTGAAATCTCCCAGTACTTGTTCACGGCTATCCCGTGGTTGCAATCGGGACAAATCACTGACAACGTAGCCAAGGAACTCAAAGCGCTGTTCAATCTTATTGATCGAATCCAATGCCGAGACGATTTCCCTCGCCGCTCCGCCAGCTCCGACGACGATGATTCGTGTGGGCTGTGTCACGGCCTTTTTGCATCGCGGATTCGTGCCCAGAAATTCGGGCATGGTGGCGTGCCCAGGCTGTGCGATTCCATCGCGTTTGAAAACTTGCCACACTGTAGCGGCGAGGATACGCAGGTCCAGCCAAGAACTCCGATGATCTACATACCAGTTGTCGAGGGCGAACTTCTGGTTCCAATCAAGAGCATTCCGACCGTTGATCTGTACCCAGCCAGTGATCCCCGGTTTGACGTCGTGGCGGCGCATTTGCGCGGATGTATATCGGGTTATGTATTGCGGAAGTAGTGGGCGCGGACCAACCAAACTCATCTCCCCGCGAACCACGTTGATAAGTCCCGGCAACTCGTCAATGCTGGTGTTACGGAGAAAACGGCCGAGCGGAGTTAAGCGTTGAGCGTCAGGCAGCAGTTCGCCGAATTCGTCGCGAGCGTCGGTCATCGTGCGGAATTTTATGCAAGTAAAGAGATTCCCTTTAAAGCCAGGCCGATCCTGGCGAAACAGAATTGGCGAACCCAGAGACAGTCGCACGAGAAGCGCAATCAAAAGCAGGACGGGTGAGAGAATTACCAGCGCACAGATTGCCGCGGAAAGGTCGAAAAATCTTTTCATGGTTGCGATCAACTACATGGAGGCTGCCAGAACCTGCTGGTCCGAATACAGGAATTGCTCGTGGTCAAAATTGTCGGGGCGTTTTTCGCCCAGCAGAATGTGTCGATAAATCGATAGCACTTCGCCGCTGCAGCGCGCGGCGTCAAACATTACTGAAACGAGTTGCCGGCCATGTTCAGCCATTCGTCTGTACTCATCCACGCGATCCAGGACGTCGAGGACCGCCTGCGCTAATAATTGAGGATCTCGAGTCGGGACGAGCCTGCCCGTGATTGCTTCCTGGACGACTTCCGGCAGGCCGCCAACTTCGCCGGCAATAGTCGGAACCCCCGCCAGGAGCGGCTCGACGACACCTCCGCAGTTCTCAGACAAAGGCACATGAACGGCGCAATCAAAATCTGGCCAACACAGCGCAACTTCATCGGTATCGATCTTGCCAGGCATGAGGATTTGCCCGGCTCCTTTTTCCCCGGCTAAGCGGCGCAGCTTTTTCTCGTATGCTTTTGCCGCACCGAAGGTCCCGCCCACGAGCACGCCCCAAACATCCTTGCGGATGCGCTGCACCAGACTGATCGCTTCAATGACATCTTCATGACACTTCAACCCGACCCTGTGCCCAAGATATTGTTTGGGCGGGTAAATCAAGTTGATGTTTCCAACCACCACGGCGTTCTCGGGGATATTGAGCTTATTGCGCAAGTATCCCGTACGTTTGGTGGAGAACGCGTTCGTGTCAGCGCTGTAATAACTCAAAAAGAGTCGTTCCTGCGGAACTCCCGCGTCCTCGTAGAGTTGTTTCGTGAAGCGACTACTGGCAATCCAAAAATCGTTATCGCCCGCAAGCGCAAGCTCGGAACGACGTGTGTGCCATTGCTCCAGATGTAATGGCCCCGGCACCTGAAAGATTCTTGGAACTGGATGCCGCGATCCGAGCGCTAACCGCAACATCATGGTTGTGGTCACGCTGTGACTGTGGATTATGTTGGGGCGAACCGCGTCCACTAGCCGTCTTACGCGGGAGATAGCCGACGCAGAGTGTAGCGGATTCCGCACGGGCAAACGGCAGTCCACGAAATGCAGACTCGCGCCCGTCTGGCGCCACTGCGCGAGAGCGTCTCCCGAAGGAAATGGTAACGCGACGTGCACATCAACGCCGTTTCGGACGAGTTCCGCAACCTGACGTACTGCCCAGAAAGAAGCGTCCGAAGTTTTACTAATGTGCAGAACTCGTATTCGAGATGTGCCGCCCCCGGTCTGGATGCTGAGTCTGGCCGGGTTCCGCTTGATGACAGGCTTTGCTGATGCGTGCGAAATCAACTCGCGATAAAGTTGCGCACGATGGTTCCAGATCGCTTGCGGATGAAACTCGCGTTCGGTCCATTCTCTGCCAGCGCGTCCCATGGCTGAACGGAGATCCGGGTCTCGCAGGAGTTTGCCAATGGCACGCGAAAGGGCGTCTGAGTCTCCAACCGGCACGATGATTCCCGTGACACCGTCGATGACAGAGTCGACCGCGCCAGTAGCATTTGTGGTCACTACCGGTATTCCGCTGGCCTGGGCCTCGGCGGAAACCTGTCCAAAACCCTCTCGGTACGTCGGAAGCACGCACACATTCATCAACTTGAAGTAGGGCGCGGTGTCAGACATGAATCCGGGCCGAATGATCGCCGCAGTGTTTTCGATGTAACGCCGAAGTTGAGGCTCTACCGGATCGCCATCTTCGAAGTCTCCGACCATGAGAAGGCGAACGTCCGGATAAGTCCGACGCAATTGATCGAACGCGTCCAAGAGTTGCTTGACCCCTTTATCCTTCACGAAGCGGCCGACAAAGCCCACTACAGGCGTGTCGGCGGGAATTCCCAGTCGATGCCTCAGATCTTCCACTTCCGTCTCGGCTGCGCAGGGAGCGAACTGTTCGAGGTTGACACCGAAGCCGCCATTCTTCAGGAGAACTGTTTTTTCTGGAGACACCAGATCGAATGCGATTGCGCGATCTCTGAGACTGGGGCTGAGACAGAAGACTTGGTGGGAGCACGCAGCTGCGATTCGTTCGGTCCAGCGGAGTACTGCACGCTTCAGACCCGTCGCCGTTTCTATCCGCAAACCGTGCAGGCTGTACACGCGGCAAGGTACGCGCGCAAGCCACGCTGCGACTGGCACCAGAAGCCCTGCTTTGGGAGTGCTTGCATCGACGATGCCCGGTCGAATCGATCGAATGGCACGGTACAATTTCCACAACGAGACCAAGTCCTTCAGCGGAGCGATTTCACGTTCCATCGCGATTGCAACGCTCGCGACGCCTTCCTGTTCCGCAGCGGCCTGAAGCGCAGGGCCCGGGGATGAAAGCAAAACCGGTTCGAATCCTGCGTCGCGCAAATGGCTTATCAGGCCGCGATAGAACGTCCATGACAAGGGCGAAGTAACCGCGAGCAGCAACCGGTTTTGGCGGATGTTATTCATTTGCGGACGACCATTAAAACGAGCCAAGCGAGATTCGTCAGCGGCCATTGGTGAACCCGGCGAGAGATTAGACGCCTAAGGAGCTTTGTAGATTGTGGCGGTCGCGGCGGCAGGAATAGCCGCTGCACCAACGGCCTTGAGCGCGCTGCGAGCCGCGCTGTTCGGAACGAAGAGGATGTCGTTGTCCTGTAACTTCATGTCGTCCGCTTTCGACGCAAAAATCTTTTTCAGGTCGACCGGGATCTCTTGGCGTCCGGCTGCGGTGGTTCGAATGAGTCTTACGGAACCCTTAGCCGCGGTGTAATTCACGCCCTGGGCTAAGGCCACGAGTTGAAGAATGCTAAGGTGATCGTCGTGATCCATGGGGAATCCGCCGGGACGTACGACGTCACCCACAATGTAAACCAGTCCGGTCTTCTCAACGAAGATGGTGTCGCCGGGAACGATCTCAGGATTGTTTTCTGGGCTGGGAGCGGAGCCAGAGGTTATCTTAAAATGCTCCGGCTGATCGGGATGTCCGAGGTGCGTAATAGTGATGGTCGTTCCCGCCATGGGCGTGAGCCCCTCGGCAAGCGAAATGTAGTCGAGCAGACGGTGCGAACCAAAAGCCGGATAGATACCAGGTTTACGTACTTCGCCCACCACCGAAACACCTTGCGTGGCGTACTCCGAGACGAACACGGTGACTTGCGGGTCTTTGAGAAATCCGCCGTCAATAAATTTCTGGCGGATGAGAGTCTGTGCCTCTAGAGTCGTGAGCCCTTGCACGTGGATCGCGCCCACGAGCGGAAGGATAATGTCGCCGGTATTGTTAACCCGAAGCTTGCCACTTAATTCGGGTGTATCGAAGACGCTCATCTCCACTAGATCGCCGGCGCCTATAGGCCCTGCGGCCCCGCTTCCAAAGCCGCTGCCGCCGGAAGGGCCGGACATAGCAGATGACGCTCTATCTTGCCCGTAAGCTGTGCAGAGTGCCAGCAGCAAGAAAAGCAAGATGTTGAGTTTACAAATGATCTTTGATCGGGGCATGAGAGTCCTCTGCTATCGTTCAGTGGATTTGGTTTCCGTTGCCGTTGCCATTCCCGTTACCGTTCCCATTTCCAGTACCGTTTTCCGCGTGATGATAGTAGGACTGATAATCGCTTCCGTAATGGCCGTAGTACTGTCGATAATCCACGGAGTTGAATGAGAGATCGTTCACTACGACGCCGGCGATGTTGGCGTGCACTTTTTTCAGCAGGTCCCTGGTACGCAAGAGAGATTGCCGACCCGTCCGCTCAGAGCGGGCGATCAGTACGACTACATCCGCGATTCCCGCACATACGACGGCATCGGTCACTGCCAGCACCGGCGGAGTGTCGATCACGATGTAACGGAATTTTTCGCGCCAATGCTGGACGAGCCGGGGCATCGCTTCTGATGCCAGCATCTCGGAGGGATACGGCGGCATATGACCAGCGGTAATAATGTGGAGCCCCGGAACTTCCTCGATCTTGAGCACAACGGCATCGGGCTCTTCCGTACCAGCCAAACATGCACTCAATCCGCGATTCATGGGGATGCCAAGGTATTTGTTTACCGCGGGACGACGCATGTCGGAATCAACCAGAAGCACCGATTGGCCTGTCTGAGCCAGCACTACGGCGAGATTCAATGCGGTGAAGGTCTTGCCTTCCTGCATCATGGCGCTGGTCACCATAATCACTTGCGGGGGAGTTCCGGGCGAAGACAATAACAACGACGTCCGCAGCGCCCGAAAAGCTTCCGCAGTTCCGGAGTTGCGTTGCTCCATAGTGACTGGGGGAATGAATTGTCTCGCTCCCGGAGCCGCCAAAGCCTTGTGTCCGTTTTTGGCTGTTGCTCCAATCACCACGACACTGGGAATAACACCAAGGGACGGAAGGGAACAATAAGTTTCCACGTCTTCAGGAGTTCGAATCGAATTGTCGACATTTTCGACGACGAAAGCTAAAGCCATGCCGAAGAGAAGACCACCCATACAACCCAAGGCAATGTTGAGAAAAATTTTGGGTTCGACCGGATCGATGGGGACGCTGGCGGGATCGACAATATTGATGTTGCTGGATTTCAGACCAGCCATGATCCCAGCTTCTTTAAGCTTCTTTAGTAAACCCTCATAAAGATCCCGGCTTGATTCGACATCGCGACGCATGATGGCATACTGGATAGCATCTTCGTTCAGTTTGTATGCCTCCTGTTTTTGCTCGTCGAACGAAGCCTTTAGCATCTCCTCGGATTTCAACGCGGTTTTATATTCCGCGTGCACCGCTTCCCCGACTTTAGTCACTTCGTCGCTGATTGCGGAATCAAGTTCGTTCAGTTGTGATTGCAGTTGGATCAGCCGCGGATATGCGGTGCCATACTTCGCCGCCATTTGCGCGTATTCCGCTCTCATTTCGGCACGCTGCTTGTACAAAGCTCCAAGAACGCTTTCCGGTGCGATATTCGCAATAAGTTCCGGGTTCTCGGTCATGGCGATGCGGTATTTTGCTTCTTTGAGAATACGATCGCCCTCCGCTAAGGAGAGCTCCTTATTGAGGTCTGACAGTTTGTCGATGATGATGTTGTGGGTTTCATCTGTTCCGAGAATGCCGGTCTGCTTTTGGTAGGCGATCACTTTCTCTTGTGCGGATTCCGCGTTCTTTTTTAGATCATCCAGTTGTTTGGTCAGCCAATCCGCGGTCTGAAGCGTAGACCTATATTTCGTTTGGAAATTATGTTCGATATACGTGGTAGCGACAGAATTTGTAATATCCGCTGCCAGGTTGGGGTCCTTGCTACGGAAGTGGATCTCGATGATCTCTGTTTTAGGAACGAGTTGAACGGTAAGCGAACGATGGAGCGCGTTGACCAGCCGCACTCGCTGTTGAGGAGTAAGGCTATCGAATTCTTTTGGTGATTGATCAACCGGCATCCCGACAAACGCAGCGTTCCGATGCAGTCCCAATTGCCGGATGACATTGGTCGCAATTGTGTCACTCTGCACGATTCTGATTTGGGTCTCCAGCTTGGTATTCATGTCGAGGCCCATGGGCATTACGGTTTGCTCGAAACCCAAACCATCCGGCCCTTCCAGGTCGAGCAGAATTCGGGCCGTCGCGTCGTAGCGTTTTGGCAAAAACGCCGAAACAATGGCCACGAAAAGAGCTATCGTGATGAGGCTCCCAATAACCAGCCAGCGACGCTTCTGGAGCACGCGCCAGAATTGGATGATGGAGATCTGATCTTCGTGAGACTCAATGGTCATCGGATGCTGTTCAGAGAAACTGAAGCGCTCCAATTCCGCCTTCTTATGGGTTGTTAAAGATTGGTTGTCTGTCATTCGGTTCCTACAGCCAGTGTTGAAAGATGAATACTATCGGTGCTTGGTGCTAAAGTTCGGGCGTCCACCGTGATTGTGCGAGGTCCTCAGACACGGAAAGACATTCAACTATTTCGGTCCTTGGGGCTGAAGATTCGCGGATCAGGGCCTTGTACCAGAATTCTGCATACGCGGCGGTTGCCTCATCAGTGCCTGAATAACCAGCGATTTCGTCAGTGACTACGCGGTAAAGGCCATGGTGGGCCACGATTGAAGTCATGAGGGCAAGCGTCGCAATCGACGGATCGAGATCGCGCGCCAGTCCGGTCGAAGCACACCGGGAGAGATATTCGCGAACCGGTTGAAAAAATGGAACCAGATACTTGCGCAGTATTCGTTCCGCACCATGTTCCAGCTCAAAGAGACTGAGATAAAGTAGGCGAACCATCTCTGGTTGGTTATGAAAGGTTTCGACCAGCAGGGCGACTACTCCCGGCAGAGCAGTCCGCGGACTTTCGTCGGCATGGAGCCGCCCCAACAGTTCCTTGCTGATGCGCAGGCGTCGCAGGCGGGATTCAGTCGCGGCCCAGAAGAGATCTTTTTTCCGCGGGAAATGACGGAAAACTGTAACTTCGCTAACCCCCGCCAGGCGGGCGATTTCATGGGTGCTGCTGGCCGCAAAGCCCTGGCGTGAGAAAAGCTGCACGGCCGCCTCGACTATGCGGTCCGCTGTGCCATTCGAGTTTTGGATTCTTGAAGCGGGCATTCGGTCCAGTTCTGATCGTGGGGGGATTGTGGAGACGAAAAGGAAAAATCCAGTGCGGCTAGAGGGGTTCCACCGTGTCAGCATCCAACTCGACAGCTACACTTTGCTGAATCAGGTCGACGCTAATCACGACGCGAACGCCTTTTGCGTTTCGAACCAGCGTGCCTTCGAGTCCCTGCAAAGGCCCGGCATGGATGCGCACCTTCTGGCCGATTGCGAGGCCGCGATACGGCTCAAATTTTTGCCGGTGCAGTCCAGAACGAAGAGTCTCGATCTCAAAATCGGACAGCCGTGCCGGTTCTCCCTTGGGGCCAACAAACGATAAAACCCCAGGCACGTCCAGGACGCGCACCCGTTCAGTTCGCGGTATGTTGACAAACAGGTATCCGGGAAACAGCGGAAGTTCAACTTGCACCTTGCAGCCGTTTTTCCAGCGACGAAGGCTGCGGAACAAGGGAAGGAAAGATTCCGTGCGGCGATGTTCCAGATGCTCGCGAACTCGCTTCTCATGTCTTGGACTTGTATAAACAGCGTACCAGTGGGGAGGGTGCTCGGCGGATAGAAAGGACGGAGGCAACAAATGATTTGCAGTCGTTACTGGAGTGCTGGCGTTGATCGCTTGAGACAAGGCTTCGCCCCCGTCGCTTAGATAGCGTTGGCTTGGTTTTTGAATTTTTTGTTTGTTGCTCGCGGCCGATGTTGAAGGCCGCTTTTTTCAACCGCGAGTTTGGTACGGCTGCGGTGTAAGTAGGCGACTACATTCCTCGCCGCGATTTCTAATGCATGGCGGGTGCCAATTCGGTATTTTCGCTAACTCGCTTGTTCTTCAGTGTTTAACAGTTCTGATTCGGGAAGCGGTGACCCGCAGCGTCTCAAATGGAGAGCAAAGCCAACAATCCGAACCATGGTTTCGTCTCATCAATCGAAATATCGAGGCGGTGCAGAATTGGAGTGCAGTCTACTGAAACGTTGATCTTCTAACGTGGAGGCGAAAAGCTTTTCACATTCTCGATAGCCTCACCTTAGCGCCAGAAGCTTCGTGAGAACCTTTGTTTCGCTCGGTCGAGACCTTCTGAATTGCTCGCTCGCTACTTGCGGAAATGCTTTGAAATGACAATTTAGTTTCGAAGCTGGGAAGTCGATAATGGACCCTCGCGTCTCAAAGCGAGAGAAAAATTCAGCGATTGCATCTCACTTGTCTCATTCGCGATACGAAAAATGACATCAGCGTTGTCTGCAGAATAGACGATCAATCAACAGCGCCAAACTTTTTCTGGACGGCCAGCGAGAAAGCGGTATGGCGCGTAAATGCTCCACGATGCACGTTTTATCCCTTCCATTCCGCCGGCACGAAGTGCAATCCAAAGTGCTTGTTCCTCGGCTACTAGTATCAACTGGCGACTTCAAGTTAATCTCGGCGATTAAAGTGCTCTAATGCTGCGGGGCTCCGTAGGATTTGCTCCACTCAGTGTTTTTTGTAACTGGGGAACAACAGCTCTTCGCGAAATTGAAGCTTGAGCGCCGGGAGGAAAGGTGCGTAACCGTTATAAGCAGTCTTATATCTGTATCGCTTTCGTGCTGGCGTCGACGCTCTTGTCGATGGCGAAATCCGATCACACGGACCGCCAACAGAGGGAAAACCTTCAGCTGAATGAGAGCGATCCTGGTCAATCTTCTCTTATGATTGCGGCCGTCGGTGAAGGTCCGGTGCTTAGCGCAGCCAATGAATCCGAGCTGCCGGATGCTCCCAGCGCTTCTAAGTCCGACGCGTCAACCGCGGACCCAACGCCATCTCCCGTTGTTAAGAGAAATAGTCAAGGCGCGGCGCCGGCGGCAATGGGTGGCCCACTCTCACCCGATCGCACTGTCGCGGATCGGAACTACCTGCTGCTTACCGGAGGCATGATCGGTGCGAGTGTCTTTAATGCGGAAGTGACCTTGCACTGCTTGAATGAACATCCGGATTGCAACGATGTGCCGTCGTCGTTACGAAGCCGGGCTGCTCTCTACGGAATCGGAATCCCCGCGGATTTAGGAGTCGCCTATCTGACCTACTTTATGAAGAAGAGGCACAGCAGCATGTGGTACGTCCCGGCGGCAGTTGTAAGCGGCGCCAACTTATTCTTTGGCGTGCGTGCTTATCGCTGGGCGCAGGACCCGCCGAAGGGCCTTGGCGTAACCCCTTAGAATGAAGGCGAAGCTTCGACTGCCTCGTCGCAATCGCGGGCAGTCAGCGTGCCGCGATTACGTCGTAGGGACGCATCATTTCATTGTCCTCGTGCTCGAGGATGTGGCAATGCCAGACGTAACGCCCGACAAAACCCTCAAAACGGACGATAATTCGCGTCACCATTCCAGGATCAGCGCGAACAGTATCTTTCCATCCAGCCTCGTTCGGGTCTGGAGGCACCGCATTCCCTGTGTACTTTAATATGCCCCGGACTTTAAAAGTGAAGGGTTCGAAGCGGCGCCGGTCGAGGATCTGAAATCGAACCAGATGAAGATGGATGGGGTGAGAATCGTCTGTCAGATTAATCAGGTTCCAGATTTCCACCGAGTTCAAGACCGGATCTTCCGTGACCGGCATATTCCAATGAGCATTGTTGAGCAGCATGTTGACGGGCTTCATCACCCGGTCGTCTATTTCGACGAGAGGTAGCATGCGCGTTTTGATGGCTTCGGATTCCAATATCCTGGTCACGGGTCGCAACGTCGAAGGCAGTGAACTTGTGTCCTTGGCTTTATTCTTCGCAACGCGAAATTGCATGACGGTGAAAGCATCGTTCTTTAGAACAATCTGTTCGCCCGCATGATCAGCGAAATCCACGATCAAATCCGCACGCTCGCTGGGCGCGACCAACAATTGATCGAGTGAAACCGGAGTAGGCAGCAAGCCTTGATCCGTGCCAATCTGGTGAAAACTCTGTCCGTTCGAAAGCGATAGGTGAAAAAACCTGCCGTTGGCGCCATTGAGAACGCGAAAACGATACTTGCGCGGCTCGACTTCAAGATATGGAAACAATTTCCCGTTCACCAAAATAGCGTCGCCAAAGAATTCGGGGATCCATGGAGCCTTGGGGTCAGGTGAAACCGGATAGTAGAGTTGGCCCTGCGCGTCGAACATGCGATCGTAAATCACAAGCGGAATCTCATATTTTCCACTGGGCAGGTTTAAAGAATCCTCAACCGAGTCGCGAATAACGAACGCGCCGAACAAGCCAGCGACCACGTTGAGGCGGTTAATTCCGAGAGCGTGGTCGTGATACCAGAGCATGGCTGCGTCCTGATTGTTGGGATAGTGATAGAGCGCGGATTTCCCCGGAACATACCAATTCTCCGGATAGCCATCGCTCTCGGGGGCAGCCTTCGCGCCGTGCAAGTGAACTACTGCACGAACATCAGGTTTGTCAGCCTCAGCGCCGTGGATGTTATGGTCAATGGGCAGAAAGTGCGCCGTTGGCAGCTCATTTGCCCATTCCACCAAAAGACCTTGACCGCTGCGCGTTTCGATGGTCGGGCCGGGAGAACTCGATCCAAATCCCCACAGCCGCGTAGGCTTCACGTCGCGATGAACTTTACTTTCGATCTGACGCATGGCGAGGCGATAATATGCGAGCTTGGCATTCGGCTCCGTGGGGCCTGGACGAAATCCGCTCGCCCGCGCGACTTCGGGAATAGGAAGCGGATCAACAAATTGTGTCAACGAGTTTGGATCCAGAAGCGGCCGCACTGGCGGCATCTGGCGGTTGCGCATGGCTTGCGGAAGGATCAGACTCGCTCCCATCATTCCGCTCTGCTGCAGAAAAGTTCTTCTTGTAATTGACACTCCAGGGTTCTCCCTAGCAAATATCTGATCTGTGGCGGCAACTCGGCAAAATAAGAACAGGCATGCGAAGAACAAGTCTCGCATGCCCGTTTCTATTTTAGTTAATTCAAAATGGCACCAACCACGAATGGGTAATGCCATTTCCGATTTATCGAACTGGTTCGCCAGTGTTCGGGTCCAGGAGCAGGCGACCGTGATCCTGTCTCTGCCGGGTGAAGTCGAACAGTTGGCTGATAGAGCTGGCGATTCCATCAAAAGAACCGGCGGGAAGCCGCTTTCCGCCGAGCCAGTTATCCTCGATGAACCGGATGACGGAGGTCTGATCGGTTACGGTGTGATCGACATAGTTTTGTCTGGCCCACGGAGAGATGACGAGCAAGGGTTGCCGCGGACCATAGCCGCAGCGTCCGAGTGCGTGGGGATTTCCCGAAGCAATGCCGGGTAGCGAGTTAGTGGCAGTGCCACAGGCATCCGGACCCGTGAGAGCGTCCGCCGGCCCGGTAGATTGATTCACGATTGGGCTCATCTGATGGTCGTACCAGCCATCGGAATCATCGTACAGAATGACTACCGCCGTGCTGTCCCAGCTGTCTTGTCCTTGCAGGAAGTTAAGGACTTTCACCACGAAGTTCTGTTCATCGAGCGGGTCAGAGTAACCAGCGTGCGCATCCTGATAGCCCTGCGCCTTCAGAAAACTGACGGCCGGGAAGTTTCCATGGCTGACGGCATCAAAAAAGTCATTGAGATCGTATTGGTGGTTGGCAGGCCCCGCATTTCCGATCTCAGAAATTGATTTCGGCCGCGTGTGCTTCGGGTTTGCCGTTGACGCCCAATACTGAAAGAACGCATGGTGCGGGATGTAATCGTTCTCCTCTACCGCCGTGATCTTCGAGGTTGTGCTGCGGTTGCAACCGGTGGTGCCATTGGGATTCTTAACGTTCAGATTGAATCCCCCCATGAATCCGCCCCAAGAGACGCCAGCTGCGGTCAACAGGTCGCCGATGTTTTTTGAACCCAGCTGTACTTGGTTATTCGTCGAGCCGGAGCAAACATCATTCAGCGGATCGGGGTCACCGATCACCGTGAGCGAACCGTCCCCACCGTCAACTTCGTCGCCAGTTCCGTTCAGCGTCTTGACCGCTCCGTTGGTTTGGCCAGATACGAGGTTGATGACGCCCGGCGTAGAGGGCCCGAACGTGCTGCTGAACGAGTTATCGTTCATGGCGAAATATTGAGCGTAATTCCACAACGCGGTGACCGTATTGCCGTCGAAGTAGCCCATCGTCAAACCCGTTGTGTCGACGATGCCGCCCCCAGAGGGTGGCGGCCCAGCTGTTCCCACGGAATACGGGAACAAATCCATTGCGCCCATGTCGAAGGATATTTGCTCAGGCGTGTAGTCATGGTCCTGGTCGTTGGTGAACGCCTGCGAGCGGTCGAGGCGGAAAGGATTTGTTGCGCCAGTGCCGTTTGCCGTATTCAGGTTCGGATTGTCGTTCAACAGCGCGTTGGTAAGTCCGTTCACTGTAGGCGTTCCAGGCAGTGCGTGGAACTGCGGCTCTCCCTTGGGATTTAGTGCGACGGGGTAGGTCCCGAAATAGTGGTCAAAGGAAATGTTCTCGTCGAAAATCACCACGATGTGCTGGATAGGGGTGTTTTTCGGGGGCTGTTGAGAAGCTGCAAATGCGGGCGAAACACTCGGTCCCAAGGCTGTGGTCAATGCCGTAGCTAACGCCAGCAGCTTCCTGGGGGTGGCTGATGCTCTCATTCGGTTGAACATATTCCTCCTCATTGTTCCTTCGGCCAACTGTCAGCTCCAGATTAAATGGGCGGTTGCCGAGGAATAGAAAGCCTAGACGGTCCTTATTTCGAGCATGTTACGCCATTGTTAAAGATGTATGAATTTGAGACAACAACCTCGCGGGGGCTTTTAGTCCCGAGCCTCACGCGACCGGCCAACAGGCGTAGTTCGCAGGTGCTATTCGTCAGCACACCCGATGCGGGCGAATGCCGCCCACCCGACGGCGCTCTGTTCCGTTTTCGTAACAACCGCACCCGCAAGCATCCGAGCACCCCCCCGTGTGTTAACAAGGGATTGCGGAAACGGGCCATCGCAGTACGTCCCAGTCAAAGCCGTCCCCGCCGACAGTATACAAATGTGCTGAAGATACGCGAAAGGGGGCACGACGTGGGCATGCTCGCAGCCGGTTCTACCGCAAGAGTAATATCCGCTTTCTCTAGAGGGCCCAGGGTGATTGGCGAAAGAATATTGATCATTGAAGAGGAAAAAGAAACCCGTGGAGCATTGCGGGATTATCTCGAAGGCAAAGGTTACGAGATCACTACAGCCGAGACCTGCGTCCTTGCAGAACAAATCTGGCGAACTGGGCGACCGGATATCGCCATCCTCGATTACAGTCTGTCCGACGGCAATGCGCTCGGGCTTATCCCCCGGCTGAAAGCGATTGATGCGTCGATCCCCATTATCATTTTGACCGGATATGGTTCGATTGACTTGGCGGTGGAAGCCCTCAAGTTGGGCGCGGATCTTTTTTTGCCGAAGCCGGCGGAGTTATCGACGCTCTATCTGCTGATCCAACGCAGCCTCGAAAATCGGCAGAGCCATCGTCAGCATTTGGCGGAGCGAATCAAGAGCAGCCGCGGAATCATGGATCCCTTTCTGGGCATTAGCGACAGCGTGCGAAGACTTGCGGATGCCGCCCACAAACTTGCATTGAGCGATGCCCCCGTTCTAATTCGTGGCGAAGCCGGAACCGGCAAGAAAGCCTTGGCGAAGTGGCTTCATCACAACGGTCGTCGGTCCGGTGAGCTTTTCGTCGATCTGAACTGCAGTGAATTTCCGGGTAGCCTGTTGGAGGTCGAGCTGTTCGGAGACGTGCATGGCGCTCTCGGGGGTGCCTCGCAAGCACAAGCAGGTTCGCTCGAGATCGCGCACCGGGGGACGATTTTCTTTGACGAGATCGAAAACATGGACCCGCAGATCCAACCGAAACTGCTCAAGGTCATGGATGAAAAGCAGTTTCGTAAGCTTGGCGAAATCTTTGATCGGAGAGTGGACACTCGTTTCATTGCAGCCACCCGGCATGTTCTGTCGCTGTCGATGCTGCGCAGACAGTTTCGGGATGAGTTGCACCATCGCATCGGTTGGACTTCTCTTTCCATCCCACCTCTGCGAGAACGAATCGGAGACCTACCCTTGCTGAGTACCCACATTCTCGCTGGGTTGGCCGCCGACTTGGGAACTGGCAACCTGGAACTTGGCGGGGTTGCATTGCGGGCTTTGCAGAGGTATTCGTGGCCGGGAAATATTCGGGAACTCAGAAATGTTTTGGAGCGGGTGGTGCTGGCCACCGGAGAAGAAATCTTGGCGGGTCAGGACTACTGTTTAAATGCGCAAGTCGAACAGTATTTGTCTGGCATCGGTGGCTACGGAACTCTCGAAGAAATGGAGCGCGATTATATTCAGCAGGTTCTTCGCAAAGAGCGGGGGCGCGTCCAGTCCGCCGCCAGAAAGCTTGGCATTCCGCGCAGCTCTCTTTACCACAAACTGAAACAGTACAAGACAGAGCAGTCCGGCCTGCAATCGGCTTCATGACGCGGCATCGTGCGCGGCCCCCACTACGGGAGCGCGCTTCGAACTCAAAAAACGGGGTCGTTGTGGACCAGCCTCACGCTCCGAAGCAATAGCCGGCGACCCAGCTCATGTGGTCACTGCCCGATCGAGCTCGCCACCGAAGAGAAAACGTTATTTGAACTTCCGCCGATCAATCGTATCGTTCCGACTACCAGAACGAGAATCACGGCAAGCATCACGGCGTATTCCGCTATATCCTGGCCCTGTTCTTCAGACCATAGCCTGCTCATCAACTTCTTCATTAATTCCCTCCATTGTGCGTGGCGCGCGGGTTAATAATGCCCGGACCGCATGCGCTTGTCAATTCAAAGTTGCATTCACTACGGCGATTCTTATGGCTCGGTCGGCGTTCATCGAGCAAGCCATTTAGAATAAACCACGATGCGTTTCGTGCTCGAGTTCGACAATGTCACGAAAGAATATCGTAACTTTGCCAGCAAGCGTCGTCTTCGCGCTCTCGACTCCTTCAGCCTCGCAGTGGAGGCTGGAGAAATTTTTGGTTTTCTCGGACCAAACGGCGCAGGTAAGAGCACCGCCATTCACCTGGCCATGGGTTTCATGCAGCCAACCAGCGGCAACGGTCGTCTGCTCGGCGAACGCTTTGGACATCCCGGCGCTCGCCGCCGCGTGGGCTTTCTCGCCGAGAGCGTTGCTTTATACCATCGCCGCGCCGAACGGCTGGTCCGCTTTTATGGGGCGCTCAATGGCATGGGCGGAGCCAAACTAGACAAACGCGCACGCGAGGTTCTCGAAATTGTGGGGCTGCAGGATCACGCCAACCGCAACGCAGGAAAGTTTTCGCGTGGCATGTTGCAGCGCGTAGGATTGGCCCAGGCCATGGTCAACGATCCTGAACTTCTGATTCTCGATGAGCCCACGTCGGCGCTAGATCCGTTGGCTCGCGTCATGGTTCGCGAGCTGCTGCTGGGCGCGCGCAATGACGGCAAAACCATCTTCCTGAGTTCCCATTTACTTTCTGAAGTCGAGTTGGTATGTGATCGCGTTGCCATGCTGCATCGGGGCAAACTGGCGCGCCTGGGGAGGACTGCCGATCTTCTTCAAGCGGGTGAGCAAACTCAAATCGTAGCTCGGGCCATCACCCCATCGCAGTTTGAAGGCGCAGCAGCGCGAGATGGGGTTGTCAGCTTCTCTGTGCCCACTGACACTCAACGCGCCGCTCTGGAAAAAGTCTGGAACCTCGGAGGCGAAGTGATCAGCGTGAATCCGGTGCGGCGTACCCTGGAAGAGATTTTTCTGGAAGTGACCTCCGAGTCACAGCCTCCTTTGTCGAAAGGCGTTCAGTGAAACCAGTCCTGCTGATCGCAGTCAACTTCGCCCGCGAGCAACGTTGGCCTATTCTCACGCTGTTGCTCTGGGTCCTCCTTCTGGCATTCCTTGGGCTGATTACTGACATTCACCGCGATCGCGAGGATCTGCTCTTCGTCTTCAAACAGGACGCAGTGTACGTACTCGCATTCAGCGTATTTTTCGGAGGCTCCGCCATCTACAATGAACGCCGCTCTCGTCGGATTCTCGGCGTGCTTTCAAAAGCAGTAGGACGCCAGCAATATCTTTCGGGGCTCGTGCTCGGCGTAACCATTGCATGCGCGGTCTATTGCTTTGCCCTCGGCATGACCGGCAGCTGGACGCTCGGAGGGGCAGGTTTCTCCATCGCACACGTCTGGTTTCTTATGATTTCCCTGCTCGCCGCCTGTGCATTAGCCGGCACTGTAGCTCTAATGTTTTCCACCTTTCTCAATCCTTTCTTCGCAGCGGGCGCTACCGCAATTGTATTGGGATTTCCGGCGCTAGCCGGTCATATTCTCGGGCGGCAATGGGGCTATGTCATACCGGTGTGGGAACTCGGAGCTACGGTAATCAATTCTTCTTTTGATTCTCCGCGAGCAGGTTCCTGGTTTCTCGTCGTCCTGGCAGGAGCGGAGACCCTGATATTCTGGCTACTGTCCGCACGTATTTTCGCCTACGTGGATATCGCCGTCGCGGTGGAGTGATCGCTCGCGGGTATCCAGGACTGCTCTGGATCGATCAACCTGCAGGAGGGCGTCGCTTTAGTAACGAGTGAAAGGATCTAGCGTGCCCACTCAGCCGCCGTGCGCGCAGCATAGTCGAGCAGTCGTCCAGGAAGGATGCCAAGATAAATGGTCGCTACCAAACTGATCGCCAATGCCGCGCCAAGTCCCACCGGAATGGGCGATACTGGCACTTCCTCTCGCGCTTCGCGCATATACATTACGACGATGAGCCGCAGATAGTAGTAAGAAGCGACGGCGCTGTTGAGCACTCCGATAATTACCAGCCCAACCAGATTGGCCTGTAGCGCCGCACTGAAAACATAGAACTTGGCAAAGAAACCACCTGTAATCGGAATGCCGATTAAAGATAAAAGAAAAATTGTCAGGATCGCCGCCAGCAAAGGGCTGCGCCTTCCCAATCCCTCGTAATCTTCCAGCGTCACATAACGCTCACCCTCACCGGCGATGTGGCTGATCACGGCAAAGGCCCCGACGTTCATGGCGGCGTAGGCGGCCGTGTAGAACATCGCAGAAGGAATGCCGTTGTTCGGCAACGCGGCGAAGGCGAGCAGTATATATCCGGCTTGGGCAATGGAAGAATACGCCAGCAACCGCTTGACGTTGTCCTGTACCAGTGCGCTGATGTTTCCCAAGGTCATCGAAAGCGCGGCGACGACCCAAATCAACCAAAGGCGTCCCGGAGCATTAGCTTGAAACATGATCCGCAGCAGCACCGCAAACACTGCGGCTTTAGGACCGGTGGACATGAATCCGACAACGGGCGCAGGCGCTCCTTCGTACACATCGGGAGTCCATACGTGGAACGGAGCCGCCGCCACTTTAAATCCTAAGCCGACGAACATCAACGCTACCCCAACGTAGGCCAGGACCGGGATATCCCGCGAGTGGAGGGCGTCGGCAATCACCGTGATGCTGGTCGAGCCTGTCGCTCCGAACATCAGCGCGACTCCATACAGAAAAAATGCAGTGGCAAACGAACCGAGCAGGAAGTACTTGAGCGAAGACTCGCTGCTGATTGCGGCGCGCTGGCGAAATCCCGCCAGAATGTAGGTGGAGATCGAAGAGATTTCCAGCGCAATAAAGATAAGAACCAATTCTACCGCCGAGGACATCAGGCTCATGCCGAGCGCGCCAAATAAAACCAACGCGTAGTACTCACCAGCGCGAAGCCTCTGCACCTTCATGTACTCGAAGGAAGTCAGGATTACGACCGCGGTGATTGCGGCGATCAGAAAATGAAAGAACACGCTGAAGCTGTCCACCTGCACCATGTTCCAAAAGCCCAAGCCGGGATATTGCGACTGGAACAAGGTCGCTACGAGAGCCGTCAGGGAGCCAACCAGCGCAATGATTCCCAGCGCTTTTTGATTGTGACGATCTTCGATGAAGGGATCAAGCACCATCACGATCATGCCAAAAATCGCCAGCACGATCTCCGGCAGGACACGAATGTAGTCAACCGCATGGGGAATCACTTGCGTTATTTCATTGGTGCTGTTCACCGTCCCACGACCTTGCCGGCAAGTTGCGTGAAGGGCGCCAACGCAGTTTGTACGGCGGGATCGATCGCGTTCAGCCACAGTAACGGCGCTACACCCATAACCAGAGCGACGACCGCTGCGGGCCAGAGCGCTGCGCGTTCCCGCCCACTAAGATCGGGCAACGTCAGATTGACCGGATGCGTAACTTTGCCGTAAAAAACTCGCTGATACATCCAAAGCAAATAACAGGCGCTCCAGATTACGCCGGTTGCGCCTATGACTCCGTAGACGGCGCGATCGCGGAACGCGCCGCTCAGGACTAGAAATTCACCGATGAAACCATTGAGCAAGGGCAATCCCACGGACGCGAGCACGATGAATAGAAAAAAAGTGGCGTAGACGGGCATGGGAGTGGCAAGGCCGCCAAACTCGGCGATTTCGTAAGTATGGCGACGCTCGTAAAGAATCCCCGCCAGCATGAATAGGCCGCCCGTGGAAACGCCGTGTGCCAGCATGACGAACGTCGCACCATCCAATCCGGCCTGAGTAAAGCTGAAAATGCCCAACACGACGAAACCAAGATGGCTGATCGAAGAGTACGCGATCAGCTTCTTCATGTTCGGCTGCACCAGTGCGACCAGCGCACCGTAGACGATGCCGATCAGCGCCAGCACCATGATCCATGAAGCGTTGCTTCGCGACTGTTCGGGAAACAGGCCGAGATTGAATCGGAACATGCCATAGGTGCCCATCTTGAGGAGAACACCGGCCAGCAGAACCGAGCCGGCTGTCGGCGCTTCCACGTGCGCGTCAGGCAGCCAGGTATGAAATGGGAAGACTGGAACCTTCACCGCGAAGGCGATGAAGAATCCGAGAAAAAGCCAGGTCGCCGCACCGGAAAAGTTTTCGACTTGACCGTTGTGAATTGCGGTCTGGATGCTGACGAAATCAAACGTACCCGTCTTGGCATAAAGCCACAGAATCGCGGCGAACATGAACATCGATGCGACCATGGTGTACAAGAAGAATTTCACTGCGGCATAAATGCGGCGTCCGTGGCCATAAATGCCGATCAGCAAAGCCATCGGGATCAGCGTGGCTTCCCAGAAAAAGTAAAAAAGAAATAAATCAAGCGCAACGAAAACTCCAATCAACGCGCTTTGCAGAACTAACAGCAGGATGAAGAACTCTTTTACCCTTTCGTTGATCGATTTCCACGAGATCAGCACGCACAATGGCGTTAGAAAGGTAGTCAACACCACCAGCCACATGGAAACGCCGTCCACGCCCATGTGGTAATGGATATTGGGATTCGAGATCCACAAATTGTTGACTTCGTATTGGAACGCGGTTTGCCCTCGCTGAAAATGCACTGGCAAGTGCAGGGAGAGAACAAAATCAAGCAGGGAGACGACGAGAGCAAACAGACGAATATCCCGATCGCGCCGTGGAAAAAACAGAAGCAGAAGCGCGCCCGCCAGCGGAATGAACGTGACCAGCGTGAGCATCGAGTTATCCAGCGTAGTGCTCATCGCGTTCCCGTCCAAACCATGTAAGCGATCACCACTGCCGCTCCCGCTGCAATCCAGCCCGCATAGGAGCGAAGATTTCCCGACTGCATGTGGCGCATGGCATCGGAAACCTCGCGCGCGCCCTCGGCGCTGTTATCCAGCGTCGCATCGATGACGTCTCGATCGAAACCCTGCCACAGAATCCGCGTCGAGCCGTCGATGAGAGGTTTGACGAAGACCGCTGCATAAATTTCATCGACGTAATATTTGTGGACAACTGTTTCGTAGAAGCTGCCCAATGCGTGAGCGATCTCCTGCGGCAACTGTGGCCGCCGCTGATACAAGAGCCACGCCAGAAACAATCCCGAAGCGGCAGCAAGAACCGAAATGCCCGTAAGAAGAGTTTCGGATCCGCTCTGCTCTTGCGGTTCCGGCGCGGGAGTTGCGGCGGCTTCTTCCTGCGCATTCGCGGTGACACTGGCATGAAGCACCGGCGAAAGAAACTTGTCGAAGCGCTCAGAGCCGACCCAACCACCGCAAACCGAGAGCAAGGCCAGAATCACGAGAGGTATAAGCATGATCGTTGGACTCTCGTGAATGCCGCCATGCCCGTGCCCGTGTGGCGCAGGCGTCCCCGCTCCTGAAGGGTTCGCCAGGTGAAGCTGCGCAGCGCCGTGATCGGTCGTGGCTTCACCGCGATACTCCCCGAAAAACGTCAGGAACCAAAGCCGGAACATATAAAAGGAAGTCAAGAAAGCCGTGAACACGCCGATCGCCCAATAAACCCAGCTTCCGTATGGGCTTGAGAATGCCTTCCACAGAATCGCATCTTTGCTGAAGAAACCTGCGAACGGAGGAAATCCGGAGATGGCAAAAGTCGCCGCTGTCATTGTCCAAAATGTCCACGGAATGTAGTGCCGCAGGCCGCCCATCTTGCGCATGTCCTGTTCGCCACCGACAGAGTGAATCACAGAACCCGCCGCGAGAAACAGAAGGCCTTTGAAAAACGCGTGTGTCATCAGGTGAAAGATCCCGGCTGAATACGCAGCCACGCCGCAAGCCATGAACATGTAACCAAGCTGCGAAATTGTGGAGTAGGCGAGAACTTTCTTGATATCAGTCTGGCAAACACCAATTGTTGCTGCGAACAACGCAGTTAATGTTCCGATAATTGCTACGACCATCAAAGCCTGCGGCGCGCGGTCGAAAACCACGTGCGAACGCGCCACCATGTACACCCCAGCGGTTACCATGGTTGCTGCGTGGATGAGAGCGGAAACCGGCGTCGGGCCCTCCATCGCATCCGGCAACCAAACATAAAGCGGAATTTGCGCAGATTTTCCGGCTGCTCCGACCATGAGCAACAGACCGATCGCGGTCAACAAGCCGGCGCCAGCGGTTTCTCCGGGCATGCTGCCCACGATTCGAAACACCTGAGCAAAGTTCACAGAGCCGAAATGCTTGATCATCAGAAATAGCGCGATCAAGAATCCGAAGTCGCCAATCCGATTTACGATGAATGCCTTCTTGCCGGCCGACGCGGCTGAATCCTTGGTGAACCAGAATCCAACCAATAGGTAAGATGCCAACCCCACACCTTCCCAGCCAACAAACATCAGCAGGTAATTGCTGGCGAGCACCAGCGTCAGCATGAAAAACATGAACAGGTTGAGGTAGCAGAAGAATCGGTAGAACCCGCCCTCTTCCCATATGTAGCCTACTGAATAAATGTGAATCAGGAATCCGACGCCCGTGACCACGAGCAGCATGATCAATGAAAGTTGATCGAGGTAAAACGCAAAATCCACTTGAAAATCACCTGCCCGTATCCATTGCGCCAGTTTCTCCACATGAGGCAAAGCCAGAGAAGAAAACTGCGCGGCAATCCACAGGGCCATGACAAAAGCCGCCCCGCAAAATCCAAGCGCGATGGCGGATACGGTTTGCCGGGAAAAACGCTTTCCGAACAGACCGTTGATGGTTGCTCCCACCAGCGGTAGGACCGGGATCAGCCAGAGATAAAGGTTGGGCATCATAGTTTGAGCAGATTCACCCGATCCACGTTGAGAGTCTCTCTCGTGCGGTATACCGCAATGATGATACCCAACCCCACTGCCGCTTCCGCCGCTGCTACGACCATGACAAAGAACACAAAAACCTGCCCGCTGAGCGCATGCCACTGGGCTGCGAATGCGACGAACGACAAATTCACTCCGTTGAGCATCAACTCAATCGACATAAAAACTGTGATGATATTGCGTTTGATTAGAAACCCGGTGACGCCGCAGGCAAACAGAATGCCGCTGAGGACCAGGTAATACGAAAGCGGGACCATCAGCCCTCCCTCTTGCCGGGTTGCTTCGTCCCCGGATGGCTGGCTAAAACGACGGCGCCCATAATCGCGATCAACACCAGCACCGACGTTACTTCGAAGGGAAGCAGAAAGTCATGGAAGAGCAACCATCCGATCACAGCGGGGGGACCCGGAAGCGCACCAACTGCGACGCTGCCCGTACCCGAGCGGGCAAGCAAGACCCAGGCCACAAGCACGCTACCGATCAGCATGCCAGGAACTCCGAATAGCATTGCCACCCGGCTACCTTTGCTGCGCTCTTCTACGCCCGCATTCAACAGCATGATGACGAAGACGAACAAAACCATGATCGCTCCGGCATACACGATCACCTGCACGGCCGCGACGAACTCCGCGCCCAGGAGCAAATACTCCACCGCCAGCGAACCCATTACCACTACCAGCGACAACGCGCTGTTGATTGGATGCCGCTGTACCAGCAGATTCACCGCGCCGGCAACGCAGATTAATCCAAATACCGAAAATACGAGCAGATGAAGCATTTTGATTTTGCCGTTATGCCCTCAATGCCACAATCAAAGCCGTAATAACCAGGTTCGCGATGGCTAATGGCAGCAGGAATTTCCAGCCGAAGGCCATCAACTGGTCATAGCGAAACCGCGGCAACGTACCGCGAACCCATATATAAAGGAACAAGAAGGCGAATATTTTCACCGCAAACCAGAACACCGGCAGTATCGCCTGTAAAATGGGCGGACCGAAGCGATGCGGTCCGTGCCATCCGCCCAGGAACAGTAACGTCGCCAGGCACGCCACTGTGATCATGTTGGCGTACTCGGCCATGAAGAACATGGCGAACTTCATGGCGCTGTACTCAGTGTGATATCCGGCGACCAGCTCAGTTTCCGCCTCCGGCAAATCGAACGGAATACGATTGGTTTCCGCATACGCCGCCATCAGGTAAATAAAAAACGCAACGATCTGTCCCTGGAAAATATTCCAGCGCGGAATGAATCCCCAAAAAGTCCCGCCTTGCGCATCCACAATTTCCCGCAGATTGAAACTTCCCGCCATAATCAGCACGCCCACGAGCGACAGCCCGAGTGAGATTTCGTAACTTATCATCTGGGCGCTGGCGCGCAGTCCGCCGAGCAGAGAGTACTTGTTGTTGGACGACCACCCCGCCAGAGCAACGCCATATACGCCGAGCGAAGTGATGCCCAACACAATGAGCAATCCTATATTGACGTCTGTGATTTCAAGCGGGGTGTGGATTCCAAAGACCGTAATCCAGTTGCCGATGGGAATGACGGAGATCGAGGTCAGCGCGAAAATCAGCGCGATCATCGGCGCCGCTATGTAGAGCGGTTTGTACACGTGTGGTGGTAAGAGATCCTCTTTAAAAATAAACTTCACTCCGTCCGCCAATGGTTGTAGCAAGCCAAACGGGCCAACCCGCGTGGGTCCCCAGCGATTCTGAATATGGCCCACTACTTTGCGCTCGAGCCAGACCGTATATGCGACCGCCGTAAGCAAAATGCCCATTGCGATCGCAATCTTAATGACGGAAACGAGAATGAATACGCTCAGGCTCAACGATGTCTTTCTTGAGAAACTTTAGCTTGTTAAATCCGCTTGGTCCTGGCCATGTAAGATCCTGCGTAGGATACAGCTTGTTAATCGGTACTCCTCGCGAGATCCTTCGCGGCTAAAGCCACTCAGGATGTTGGCCCTCGAGGAGCGTAGCGGTTTTAATCGGCGGCGACTTCAGCGTTCGCCGGCTGCTTGTGGCGATTCTCAATTACCGAATTCAAAGTGCGGGAATAACGACCCAGCGTGCCCGAACTGAAAAGATTGTCTTGCGCGGGAGCGATCAACTTCGGATCCTGCAAAGCGCCCGGCCCGCTCGAAAACAAAGTCGTATGTTGATCGTTGCCGGCCAAGATGTTCATTCGGGAAACATCGTAGCCGGGTACCAGACGTTGGATCTCATCCAGAATAGCCATCGGATCGAACGGGCTCATTTTTGGCTCAAGTCCATTGGCTTCGAGCCAGACCGCGTGGCGGTCGGCCTCGCCGGATTGCGCGCCGCGCGACTGCCCCATGTCCGTGCCGACTCCGCGGCCAAAGGGGACTAACTTCCGAACATCGAAACCCATCGCTCCTGCAATACGAACGATCATCTCGAAATCTGATTTTGTGCCGGTCACCTCGCCTGCCTTTTTCACCAACTGCAGGTCACCGCACGTGTTGGTAAACGTTCCAGACTTTTCATACGCATTCGCGGCTGGTAAGACTACATCCGCGATCACGGCCGTCTCGGTCAGGAACATGTCTTGCACCACCACAAAACTGTTTGAAAACGCGAACGGATCGATAGCAAGCTGCTCGATGGGATTCGCGCCGACGACATAGAACGCTTTCAAGCTACCGGCCTTTGCGCTTTCCACCATCTCAGGCATGGTGAGACCGGGCGTTCGCGAAACAGTGGCCCACTCTTCGTGAAACTTGCTCGTATCCGCAACTCGATGATACCCCGGAAGCAGATCGGGATAGAGTCCCATATCGGCCGCGCCCCGCGAGTTGGCATAATCGCTCAGGCAAACAAGTTTTGCGCCCTGAATGGCCGCAGTGAACTTCGCAACCGAAGCGATGACAGCGCCTCGAATCTCCGATCCAAAAATGATCACGAGGTTCGCTTCGCCTCGCAGTTTGTCTCGCAAAGCGATCCAGGCATCGCGGTTAATTTCTTCGCTGGCGATCGCATCGACGGCAGCGGTGTCTCCCGCGAGGAAAGCCGCGAGTTGTCCTTCCGATCCCGCCGGAATCTGGAGGAAGTTGGTCGCTTGGCGGCGCAGCTTAATGGGCTGCGAATTGATGACGTATAACCGTGCCCGATGCAAGCGGACATTGTTCCGAATCTGCCACGCCAGCAACGGATGCTGCTCTGTGGGATCGTTGCCGATCAGCAAAATCGCAGGCGCGTTGAATACGTCCCGCATACTGGCGGTTAATTCCGGCTTTCCCGTGAGGGCCGCTGCCAAGGCAGGGAAGTCGGCGGTGCGATGGTGGTCGATGTTGTTCGTTCCAAGCACGACGCGGGCAAACTTCTGCAGCAAGTAGTTTTCCTCATTCGTCGTACGGTTCGAACCGAAAACTCCAACCGCCTGTCCACCCGCCTCGTCACTAATTTCCCGGAAACGTTTGCCGATCAGTTCAAACGCTTCTTCCCACGTCGACGGCGTCAGCCTTCCATCCTTGCGAATCAACGGTTGCGTCAGCCGGTCTTCGTGATGTGCGAAATCAAAAGCGTAGCGTCCTTTGATGCAAAGGAAATCGCCGTTGATGCCGCTCTTATCGCGGTTATCTCCGCGCACAATTTCCATGCCGGTATCGGATCGGCGCACGCCCAGCGTCGTCTTGCAGCCATCGGCACAGTGCGTACAAGTTGTGCCCACGTGCTTCATTTCCCAGGGACGCGTCTTGTAGCGATACGCGCCGGAAGTCAGCGCGCCCACAGGGCATATGTCGATGCACATGCCGCACTCTTCGCATTCGAGATGATCTTCTTGATTGGGCGCAATGATCGAGCTGACCCCGCGGTTTTGCACGCCCAGAGCCCACACATCCATGCCCTCGCCGCAGACCCGCACGCAGCGGAAGCACAAGATACATCGCGGCCGGTCGAAGAAAACTACCGGCGACCACTGCTGTTCTTCCTTATGATTCTTTGCGTCGATGTATTTCGATTCGGCCGCGCCGTAGGAAAAAGTCATGTCCTGCAGTTCGCATTCGCCGCCGGCATCACAAACCGGACAGTCCAGCGGATGGTTGCCCAGCAGCATCTCCACCATGCTCTTGCGCGCCTGATGAATTTCCGGCGTATCGGTCGAAACAATCATGCCCTCGCCGATCACCGTCGTGCAGGCGGTCTGCAGCTTAGGCGCTTTCTCGATCTTGACCAGACACATCCGGCAAGCGCCCTGCGGTGACAGGTCTGGGTAGTAACAGAATGCAGGCACCTCGATGCCTACGCTCTTGCACGCTTCGATTAGCAGTGTCCCAGCCGGAGCCGTGACTTTCTTGCCGTCTACTGTGATGTTTACGTCAGCCATAAACAATTTGGGAATTTAGTAATTGGGTAATTTCGTAATTGAACACCGCGCGTTTCAAATTACTCAATTACTCAATTGCCAAATTACTCAATCAAATTCACGCCAATGCCGGTTCTCGCTCACCCACGTCAGCTTTTTCAAACGGGCACGGCTTGCCTTCCAAATGATCTTCGAACTCTTTTCGGAATTTCTTCACGATGGAAATCGTCGGCATCGCCGCAGCGTCGCCCAGCGGACAGAAGGTGCGTCCCAGCATATTTTCCGAAAGGTACTGGATGTTATCGATATCTTTTTTTACTCCGCCGCCGTGGTGAAACCGAGTGAGCGTCTTCTTTAACCAGTCCGTGCCTTCTCGGCAAGGGATGCACCACCCACAGCTTTCGTGCTGATAAAACTTCATAATCCGCAAAGCAAATTTCACCATGCAGGTTGCGTCGTCCACGACCACCACGCCGCCCGATCCCAGCATGGAGCCCGCTTTCATCATCGAATCAAAGTCCATGGAGACGTCGATCTCATCCGCAGTCAAAAGCGGACAACTCGAACCTCCCGGAACAACGGCTTTCAACTTACGGCCATTAGAAATGCCGCCGCCCACCTCGTAAATCATTTTCTTGAGGTTGTAACCCATGGGCAGTTCATACACGCCCGGGCGATTTACGTGCCCAGCCAAGCAAAACAGTCTCGTTCCGCCGTTCTTCGGCGGCCCCAGCTTGGCAAACCACTCCGCACCACCGAGCAGGATGTGCGGCACGCTGGCCAAAGTTTCGGCATTGTTAATGACCGTCGGGCCACCCCACAGCCCGACCACAGCGGGGAACGGCGGCCGGATTCGCGGAATCCCACGCTTGCCCTCGAGCGACTCCATGAGCGCCGACTCTTCGCCAACTTCATACGCGCCCGCGCCGCCATGCCAGTAGACTTCAAAGTCGTAGCCGCTGCCGAAAATGTTCTTGCCGAGAAATCCGCGCGCATAGGCATCCTTGATTGCCTTCTGCATGATGTCCAGCAAATAGCGATATTCGCCGCGAATGTAGACGTATCCGGCATGCGCGCCCGTGGCGATTCCCGCGATCACGACACCCTCTATGACCGAGTGGGGATCGTGCTCGAAAATCAAACGGTCTTTGCAAGTGCCGGGCTCGCTCTCATCGCCATTGCACAGAATGTATTTTGGCTTCGCAGATTGTTTGGGGACGAACGACCATTTCATCCCTGTGTTAAATCCAGCTCCGCCGCGCCCGCGCAGACCAGAATCCTTCACCAGATTGACGATGGCATCCGGCTGCATCCCCAATGCTTTCTGGACGGCTTTGTAGCCGTCGAGTTCCAGATAGCGATCGAGATTAGTCGCACCCTTGCCAAAGCGTTTGGAGACGACCTTTACTTCGTCGGGATGGGAAACCAGATCAGCCATTTTGCAATTGGATAACGAATTACAAATGAATCAATGACTCAATCTTTTAATTCTTCCTGTATTCGTCGAGTACCTTGTCCAACTTTTCCGCGGTTAAATTCTCATGGAAGTCGTAATTCACCTGCACTGCCGGAGCCCAACTGCACGCCCCGATGCATTCGACTTCCTCCAGCGTGAACATGCCGTCCGCCGTCGTGCCTTTGTTTCCGATGCCCAACTTCCTCTCACAGTGTTCGAGAAGCTCTTCGCCGCCGCGCAACAGGCACGCGATGTTGGTGCAAACCTGGACATTGAATTTACCGCGCGGCTTGGTCGTGAGCATGGAGTAGTAGCTGATCACGTTGTGTACTTCAAGCTCGGTCAAATCCAGCCGTTGAGCAAGCTCGCGAATGACGTCATCGCTTAAATACCCGACTTCATCCTGCGCGTAAAGCAGAGTCGGGACCAGCACAGACCGCTTGGTCGGATAGTGAGTCAGCATATCCGCGAAGCGCGCTTCGAATTGATCCGAAAACCTCATGTTGCCATTGATTAATTTAGTAATTTGGTAATTGTGTAATTTAACGCTAAGCCGCGTTTCGAGCCGTTTGTTGCGATGCCGTGAAGATCGCAGTGAGTTCCCGAGCTTCCACCAGTAACCCCTTGGTTTTCTCCCGCGACACGATTCCAGATTCTCCTAACAACTCCAGCCACAATACAGCCTCGTCCGCTTCTTCCACAACGATTCCCATTCTCGCCACAAACTCCGCCTTTGATCGGGAACGACAAACCGAACGATAATTCGCCGCCACGGAAGTCCCACAACGTAGCAGTTGCTTCCCCAACACTTGAGCGTCCGGCTTAAACGGAAGCGACCGAAAAAGCCGGATCACACGTAATGCAAACGCCTTAGTCCGTTCCAGCAACTGCTCGGGCTGACTTTTCACTGCAAACCTCAGAATTCAACCGTCAGTTACTCAATTCCCCAGTTCCTAAATTAGTCAATTCCCAAATTGCT
>JBEKGG010000019.1:0-27804 GCA_050012915.1 Terriglobales bacterium
CAGCAGATTCCGGCGCGACAGACCTTTGCCTATTGGATTACTCTGGTTTGTCCCACTCACTTAGGGAAGTTTAGACGATTTCCGGCCTGGGCGCAGACGGAGGAACCACAAACATCAAGAAACCTTTGTGCTTCACCGAGTGGATACCCGCGCAATCTGAGCATCCAATCGAATCAAGATAGTGTCATAGAATATTGTTCTACGCCGACTGCATGACTAGCGGACGAAAGACCGTGATTTGGGCTATAGCGATTGCTGGGCTCGCAGGCGCTCTCACCGCAGTGCTGGTTGCCATCCATAAAGCGCAACCAATCACTATAAAGGGGGCAGTCCTGAGCCAGGACGCCGATCCGCAAAAGCAGTTGCCTATCGCAGATGTTGAAATTACCGGCACCGATGGATCGACAGTGCGGACTGCGGAATCCGATTCTTCCGGCTTTTTTAGTCTTACTCTGCGCCGCGGCCTCAGGCGTCGCCAACCGCTCACGTTGCATTTTCGACATCCGGGTTATCAGCCGCTCGATCTGAATGAATTTGTCAGCGATCAGATTTACATCGCTCGCATGGTGCCAATTTCTCACGAGACCCGCGTGCAATCCGATCGTCCCGAGGCTGCGGTTTCCAACGTACGAGTGCGATATTCGGTAAAGACCACGACCGAGGCAGATGTGGGCAGCGCAGTGAAAACATTTCAAGTTGCGAACAAAGGCGACGTGCCTTGCAAAGGCAGTCATCCCTGTTCGCCGGACGGCAAATGGAAGGCAGCCCTGAGCTCTGCGACGCTGGATGCAGGCGAGGGAAACGAATTTCGCAACGCCCGCGTTTCTTGCATCGCAGGCCCGTGTCCTTTTTCGCGAGTCGAATTTGAAGATCTTTCGCGCGGCGGCCGGAAGGTCAACGTTTCCGTGCGTAACTGGTCTGATACGACGACTTTCCTGGTAGAGGCTGAGGTGGTCCACCCCATGGTCAGCGATCTTGTGCGCGAGTCGTATCCGGTGATTTTCGGTCGGGCACTGAATTTTAGTTTGCCACCGTTAGCAGAGGGCCCGAGCATTGAGGCTGAGATCAATGGAGAGTCGATCGTGTTCCCGTTAGGGCCGGACCTCTATTTAAGCTGGGCCGATTGCCACGTCCGAGTTGATAAAGACCAAGCCAAAGCCTATCGCTGTGAGCTCAAGCCGGGATATCGGTTTAAGTGAGTAAGCGGTCTAAAGCAGACGCAAGGCTGACTCGATCTGCTTGACGATGTCAGTCTCCGGCAGAGAAGCATCGATCGTGAGGGCATCAGTTGGCTCTTCCAGACTTGCAAACTGACTGGCGAGCAAAGATTCGCGCGCAAAATGCACTTGTCGCTTTTGCAGCCGCGAGAAAAACAGGTCGAAACTGCCTTTCAGATAGACGACTTTTATGTCCAGCCCTTGTCGCAATTGCTCGCGATAATTCTCCTTCAACGCCGAACACGCAAGCACGATGTTTTGTCCGCCGCCGACTTGGTCCGCAATGAAGTCGTGGATCGCTTTCAGCCAGGGATGGCGATCGGCGTCGCCCAAAGGCACGCCCCGGCTCATCTTTTCTTTATTCGCGGCTGAGTGAAAATCGTCGGCGTCAACAAACATCCAGCCGAGAGCTTGAGCAAGCAATTTCCCAACGGTCGTCTTACCGGAACCCTCCACTCCCATGATCAGAATTACCAACGCTCTGCTCCGGGCCAGGTAAATCTAGATCTGGTAATCGATATCTTCCATGATTCTTTGCAGGGACGCTGAAAGCGGTTCATGGGCGACCTCCGCGCCTTCGAGTTGTTGTACGCGGTCGCGCAACTTGTTGACCTCAGTCGCCACCGCCGCCAGTGCCTCGGAGAGCGGATCGTTAATTTGTTTGGGATCGGTAATCACAACTCGTTCTCCGTCACGAAAGATGACATGCCCCGGAACTCCGACCACGGTCGAATTTTCCGGCACGCTGCGCAATACGACCGAACCCGCGCCGATCCTGCAATTGCGTCCAATCGTGATGTTGCCGAGAACTTTCGCTCCGTCGCCAACCACCACGTCATCTTCGATCGTGGGATGTCGCTTACCGTGCTCCTTTCCAGTGCCGCCAAGAGTGACTCCCTGATACAAAGTCACGTCGTTGCCGACGATCGCGGTCTCGCCGATCACCACACCAACGCCATGATCGATGAAAAGTCGTCGGCCAATTTCGGCTCCGGGATGGATTTCGATTCCAGTAAGGAAGCGCGCCACTTGCGAAAGCCATCGCCCTAGAAGCAGGAAACCGTGATTCCACAGCCAGTGATTGATACGGTAGAACCAGACCGCGTGCAGGCCCGCATAGCACAGAAATATCTCCAGGCGCGACTTGGCTGCCGGATCCCTCTCCAAAACCGTGGTGACGTCTTCGCGAATTAAGCCCGCAAGATGAGCCATGATTCAAGCCGCAATCACGGTGGTTGGAATCTGCAGCGCCTCATCGCGCAGCGATTGAAACAAGATGCTGGTCAAATAACGCTCTCCGAAGTCCGGAAGAACAGTCACCAGCAGCTTGTCTGCGTTCTCTTTCCGGCTCGCGACTTTAATCGCGGCGGCTACCGCAGCTCCCGACGAAATTCCCACCAGCAGGCCTTCTTCCTTGGCGAGTCGGCGCGCCATATTGATCGCTTCGTCGTTGCTCACAGTCACTACTTCATCGATATAATCCCGGCGCAGAATGCTGGGCACAAACCCGGCGCCAATACCCTGAATCTTGTGCGGCGACGGCTTACCGCCCGAGAGCACGGGGCTCTCCGCCGGCTCAACCGCAATAGCTTTAAACGATGGCTTCTTCGGCTTGATGTATTGACTAACGCCGGTGATGGTCCCGCCCGTGCCCACGCCGGAAATCAGGAAATCGACCGCTCCATCCGTGTCCCTCCAAATTTCGGGCCCGGTGGTTTCGAAATGGATCTTCGGATTCGCCGGATTGTCGAATTGCTGCGGCATGAAACCGTTTGGAGTTTTAGCAAGAATCTCCTCAGCTTTCGCGACGGCTCCCTTCATCCCGTTGGGGCCGGGAGTGAGAACAATTTCCGCACCGAAGGCTAGCAAGAGAACGCGCCGCTCCAAACTCATGGTTTCGGGCATGGTGAGGATAAGCTTGTAACCTCGTACCGCCGCTACAAAAGCCAAGCCAATACCCGTGTTTCCGCTGGTAGGTTCGATCAGCACGGTTTTTCCCGGATGAATTTTCCCCGCCCGTTCGGCTTCGGTGATCATGCTCACGCCAATGCGATCCTTTACGCTGGCGCAGGGGTTCGAGCTCTCCAGTTTCGCCACAACCTGGCCCACGCATCCCTCGGTCACTTTATTGAGCCGCACCAGTGGCGTGTTACCGATTAGCTGAGTGACATCATTTGCAATCTTCATAAGCAGCGTGTTCCTTCCCAAACTTGGATGCAGCAGACTAGCCTTAAGCCTAGTAAGGCCACTAGAGTAATCGTCTATAGTCGGTGATACAAGTCACAGCGCAAGTTCATCAACAGTGGCCCATCCTTGTATGCGTCTCTGTTTCGTTCTCCTACGATATAATCAAATACAACACTCAAATGATATCTGCTCGCCGAATTGGACGCGAAATAGCCGTATTTACGGTTCTCTCTGTCCTCGTGATTTTTATCTTCCCCGGCGGGCAAGGCCCATATTCAGTGGTACATGGACCGGCTAGCGCCCTTCAGGCAGCGCGAGCCGCAGCTAGCGTAAAGGTCGCCATCGAGCAATCCGCACTCACCTCACCCGCGAACGCCGCGATTTCAGCCGCCATTGTTCTTTGTTTGATGTCACTCTCGAATCCGAAGTTCCGGTCAGTCGGTTCGGCCGATTACGGCTCCATCCTCCGTTGCTGATTCTACTCAGCTTTGCACTCTAAAGCTCATACATCTCAGTTGGCAGCGGTTGCGGCCGTTCCACTCCGCAGCCCACTGAAGGCAGACTTCGATTTCTGGTTCCCAGTATGATCGGCAGAGTTGTGTTGCGCCAAATTGCGACGGAAGACCATGACTGTCAGAGAAAAATTGCAAGGCCTCGGGTCCTACCCTACGCGCGAGCCGGTGATTCTCGCGCTGCTCTGTGCGCTGGCGGTGGTTGCTTTCCTTGCGGTCGGCGGA
The DNA here is from genome assembly GCA_050012915.1 of Terriglobales bacterium. Taxonomy (GTDB): domain Bacteria; phylum Acidobacteriota; class Terriglobia; order Terriglobales; family Acidobacteriaceae; genus JABDBE01. Next base: position 4,142 of record JBEKGG010000019.1, read on the forward strand.
TTGTCGCGAGCATATCATGCGCAACAGCAGGCCTTGGCGGATCGATGGTTTACCCGTGGCACCGTGGATCTCAAGGATGCGCATTTCGATCGTGCCGTCGCCGACTTCCGCGCCGCACTTCGTTATTCGCGCGACAGCTACGATTACCAACTCAACCTCGCCCAGGCGTTGATCGGTCTGAAGCGAACCGACGAAGCGTATGCCTATTTGATTAATCTCTGGGAGCGCGAGCCAGAAAATGGACTGGTTAATCTGGAACTGGCCCATATTGCAGCGCAAAAAGACCAAACCGAACAGGCTCTTCGTTATTATCACAATGCGATCTATGCCATCTGGCCCGGCGATCAGGAAGTGCAACGCCGAAAAACTCGGTTGGAGCTCATCGAATTTCTGTTAGATATCAACGCTAAGCCGCAAGCGCAATCTGAGTTGATCGCGCTCGCGGCCAGCTTGGGTGACGATCCCTCTCTGCATCAGCGCGTCGGAGATCTTTTTCTTCACGCCCAAGACTATGAGCATGCCCTCGCCGAGTACCGTCTGGCCCTCAAGTCGGACCATCATGATTCGGCGGCTTTGGCCGGCGCCGGACTGGCGGCCTTCGGCCTCGGTCGCTATTCCCTCGCCCAGCGTTACCTGCAGGTCGCCGTAGTTGCCAATCCTGAGGATGAGCGGAGCGCCGACCTCCTTAAAACCACGGAGTTAGTGTTGCGAATGGATCCGTACCAGCGACAGATTTCGGCCGATCAGCGCAACCGAATTGTCATCGAAGCATTTGCAGCAGCGGGAGAGCGTCTTAAGTCCTGCGCCGCTACAATAACTTCGAGCGGAGCCGCGTCGCTCGAGACCCTGGAGCAGAGTCTCGCCGATAATTGGGCGAAGATGAAACCAAAGATCAACGAGAGCGACCTAAGGCGAGATCCGGACTTGGCCGAGAGGGCAATGGATCTTGTATTTGAAATCGAGCGCGAAAGCAAGATCGCGTGCGGCGCTCCGACAGGAACCGATCTGGCATTGCTTCTGATTTCCAAATTGCACGAAGGGAATTAACTTGGACCTGCCGCCCAACTCGCAAACCGGAACTGCATTAGAGAACGGCCAAGCCGAACTCGTAGTGTCGTTGCCTCGGCGCTTTCGGGGAACCCTGATGCGCTCGGTTTTTCGAGAAGAGCGTTTATTTCTTGTCCTATCGGTTTTCATCGGCATCTTCTCCGGACTCGCGGTCGTCTGCTTCCGCTTCGCTATCGACTGGTGTCGTATTTATCTTCTGGGATCGGGAGCTTCGCTTTCGCCGGCACGGCTGCTACTTGCGCCCAGCCTCACTGGGTTGGTCATCGCTGTGCTCGTCATCCACGTATTTCCCCTGGCGCGCGGCAGCGGAGTAAACCAGACCAAGGCCGCGCTTTACATCTTCAACGGCTATATCCCGCTCCGCACCGCCATCGGCAAGTTCATCACGGCGGCGCTGGCCATTGGCTCCGGACATTCTCTGGGCCCCGAAGATCCGTCTTTGCAAATCGGCGCCAGCCTGGCTTCCGCGCTGGGAAGGCGAATGCGTCTATCTCGCGATCGCATGCGGCTGATCGCGCCCGTCGGCGCTGCGGCCGGGTTGGCGGCAGCGTTTAACGCGCCTATTTCGGCCGTCCTTTTCGTGATCGAAGAAGTCATCGGGCGTTGGACTGCGGGCATTCTTGGTTCGGTCGTGCTTTCCGCGATATCGAGTGTAGTCGTCACGCGATGGTTTCTGGGGTCCGAATCTCTTTTCCGCATTCCGGCAGTGCAATTGGAGCGTCCGTCGGAACTGATCGCATATGCCATCCTTGGCGTCGTGGGCGGGTTTGCCTCTGTCGCATTTTCCAGTGCGATTACCAGGCTGCGCCCGCGATTCCGAGCCCTTCCGAACTGGACTCAGTATTTTCAGCCTGCAGTCGCGGGCTTACTCATCGGAATCATCGCGGTCCTGGGTGCTCCACAAGTGATGGGCGCTGGCTACGAGTACATCGACGAAGCCATGCATGGGCAGTTCACCTGGCAGATGTTGGCCCTGCTCGCGGGTCTGAAAATTGTCGCAACAACACTCTCGTTTGTTAGCGGAACTCCGGGCGGCATGTTTGCGCCAACTTTGTTTATCGGCGCTATGCTCGGCGCCGCGGTGGGCGGAGCCGAGCACGTGGTTCTGCCGCACCTCAGCGGTTCGGTTGGTACCTACGCGCTGGTAGGCATGGGAGTCCTCTTCGCCGGTTTCCTGCGCGCGCCCATGACTTCGGTATTCATGGTGCTCGAGGTCAGCGGGAACTACTCGATCATCGTTCCTGTAATCGTTGCCAACACGTTTGCGTATGTGATTTCACGAGCCCTGCAACCTACGGCGATTTTCGACGTGCTCACTCGCCAGGACGGCCTCGATCTGCCCTCCATGGAAGAACAACGCGAGGAAAATATTCTCCGGGTTGAGGACGCAATGCAGCCGCCGGCCGGTCCGATCCTCGATGCCGAGCAGCCGCTGGAAAATGTCTTGCGGCAGATCGAAGAATCGCCCTCCGAAATTTTCCTGGTACGTTTGCAACCGTCGGGATGGAGTCACATCAGCAAGCAGGAAATTCGCACCAAAGTGAACGAGGGCAAAGGAGCGCACACTCTCCGATCCGTTCTTCCCATGCGCCAACTTCCAGTTCTGCATCCCGATCACCTCCTCGACATGGCTTTGCGGTACGCCAATCAGTGGCCGCTGGTGCCCGTCGTCAGCCGGGCTGACCTTCGAAAGTTGGAAGGCGTAATCAGCGAGCACGACATCCTGAATCGTTATCGTGCATTCGATGAAGAAGGCGGCGATTGATCTTTGAAACCGCAGAACTCTGTTGACGGAGACAACCCATTCCACCTAAGATGACTCGACAGAACAGCAGTCCGTCGCCACTCGGACCATGATAGGCCAGACCATTTCTCACTATCGCATTGTTGAACGCTTGGGTGGTGGCGGGATGGGCGTTGTTTACAAGGCCGAAGACACGCGGCTGCACCGCTTCGTCGCCCTGAAGTTCCTTCCAGAAGACGTAGCCAAAGATGCCCAGGCGCTCAGCCGTTTCCAGCGGGAAGCGCAGGCAGCGTCTGCCCTGAACCATCCCAATATCTGCACGATTTACGACATCGGCGAGCAGGACGGCAAAGCTTTCATTGCCATGGAATATCTGGAGGGCTCAACCCTTAAGCACAAGATTGAGGGCCGGGCGCTGAAGATAGAGCAGTTGCTCGAATTGGGCATCCAGATCGCCGACGCACTCGACGCCGCCCACACCGGCGGAATTGTGCACCGCGACATCAAGCCGGCAAATGTTTTTGTTACGCCGCGCGGGCAAGCCAAAGTTCTGGACTTCGGCTTGGCAAAGCTTACTCCGCAGGGGAACCTGATCGACCCGTCGGCGGGGGCGACGCGAACCGCTATCAGTGTGGACCAACTGACTACCCCAGGTGCAGCTATGGGCACGATTTCCTATATGTCGCCCGAGCAGGCGCGTGGGGAGACACTGGACCATCGTACCGATCTGTTTTCATTCGGCGTGGTGCTCTACGAAATGGCGACCGGCCGCCAGGCGTTTTCGGGGACAACGTCGGCAGTGGTCTTTGAAGCAATTCTGAACAAGGTGCCTATCCCGTCCGTCCAGTTGAATCCGGGATTGCCTGCGCAACTGGAAATCATTCTGAACAAGGCGTTGGAAAAAGATCGCGAACTGCGCTGCCAGAGTGCGGCCGAAATTCGTGCCGATCTGAAGCGCTTAAAGCGAGACGTCGATTCGTCACGCTCGGGGACCAGTGGGGTGGTCTCGACCGTGGCGGCGGAAAAGTCGATCCGCGAAAAGGAGGGCCCACCCCAAGGTCGCGGCCGTCTTTTGCCTGTAATCTTCTGCCTGGGTTTCCTGGTTGCCCTGGCAATCGGACTACTTGCGGGCAAGCGACTTTGGGGATCGTCAGCCGCCAGCGCCCCGCTGTATCACGAAATCACTTTCCGCCGCGGCGAAATTCGTTCTGCGCGATTTGCGCCCGATGGGCAAACCATCCTGTACAGCGCCGCCTGGCAAGGCAATCCGGTGGAGACATTCTCCGCGCGCCAGGGCATGGTCGAGTCGCGTTCTTTAGGATTGGGCCGCGCCGAGCTTCTGGCCATTTCATCAAAGGGCGAAATGGCGTTATCCTTAGGCAGCCATCCCGTCGGAACTTGGATCAACGTAGGCACGCTGGCTAGAGCGCCCCTAGCGGGGGGGGCACCCCGCCCGGTTCTCGAGGACGTCGAATGGGCCGATTGGTCGCCCGACGGAAGTAACTTGGCCGTCGTACGCAATGTTGGAGGCCGCGACCGGCTCGAATATCCCATCGGCAAGGTCCTGTATGAAACCAGCGGCGGCTGGATCAGTTATCCGCGAGTTTCTCCCAAAGGCGATGTCGTCGCCTTCATGGACCATCCTAATCAGGGGGATGACGGCGGCTCCGTTGCCGTTGTGGATGTTGCCGGTCACAAGACTGAGTTGACCCGCGAGTGGTACGGCACGCAGGGTCTTGCGTGGTCGCCCGATGGAAACGAAGTTTGGTTCACCGCCAGCGAGTTAGGACTTTTTCATTACATCACGGCCGTCGACCTTTCGGGCAAGCACCGGTTGGTGACCCGAGTACCCGGTTCGCTCGTGATCTTTGACATCTGGCGCGATGGACGCGTGCTGCTGGCTCGCGCGGATCGCCGGCGCGAAGTCATGGGTGTGGATCCGGGCGCGACCAAAGAGCGGGATCTTTCCTGGCTCGATTACTCGTATCCCGCCGATCTTTCCGCCGACGGCAAGACTCTTCTTTTTGATGAAGAGGGAATTGGCGGCGGCGTGCAGTACGGAGACGCGCAAGATCTAACCTACGCAGTTTATATTCGCAATACAGACGGCACGCCCGCTATACGACTTGGCGAAGGCGGCGCATCGGCTCTATCGCCCGATCAGAAATGGGTCATCGTGGTCACGCCGATTGCGCCCGGACAACTCCGGCTGTTGCCCACCGGCGCAGGTGAAACGCAGTCGTTGACCACCGATACGATTAACCATCAGTGGGCGCGGTGGTTTCCTGACGGCAAGCGCTTCGTTTTTTCTGGCAACGAACCGGGGCGCGGCGTGCGCTTTTATGTGGAGGATATTTCGGGAGGAAAACCGAAGGCCATCTCTCCCGAAGGCGTCGATGCACAAAATTTTGCGATTTCGCCCGACGGCCAAATGATTGTTGGAATTGGTCCCGACCAAAAAGGCTACCTCTACCCTGCCGCCGGAGGTGAGCCTCGACCCGTGAGCGGCATGGAACCCGGCGACATACCGATCAATTGGAGTCAGGACGCCCGTTCCATTTACCTTTGCCGCACTGGCGAAGTGCCCGCCAAGGTTTATCGACTGGAATTGGCCACGGGCAAGAAAACTGTCTGGAAGCAGATTGCTCCGCTCGATCCCACCGGCGTCTCGACGATTGGACCAATCCTGATGACGCCCGACGGCAAGACTTACGTCTACGGCTTCCATCGGACGCTAGGCGATCTTTATCTGGTAGAAGGCCTGAAATAATAGCCCGCGAATCCGGTTTTCCGTTCGTTAACGAAAACGGGGGTGCCCCATCCTTGTGTTCTTTGCAAGGGTGGGAGGCCAGGGTGCCGGTGCCTCTCAGGTTCCAAAACGGAGCTCGAAATACTTCACGCGAGATCCTTCGCCCCGCTGGAAAATACGCGGGGCTTCAGGATGACGGCACTTGGCGGGTTCGGTGCATCTGCAGAGCAAATCGCGGTGAGACTTCCTCAGATATCGCCATCATCGTCCCGGCCGTCCCGGTCTAGATCCTTGCCCGAGCTTAACGCGCGGCCGTCGTTGGCGTGACGGATCTCGATTCGTCCATTGATATTCGAGACCCGGATACGAGTTCCGCCTCCGCCCAACTCACTGCGTAGGTCGTGACCGGCGAAGCGATGATTGCGCACGTGCAGGCCGAAGTCATTCTCGATTCCGCCCGAGATTGTCGAAGCTTCCAGATCTGCCTTTGCGTCCGAGGGAAGAGTCAGCTCAACGCTGCCGTTTACCGAGGACAGCTCGACCGGAGAATTTGTCAGCCGGTCGAAGTGCGCCTCCATCCGGCCGTTGATGGTCTCAAGTTTGACTTTGCCCTGCAGGCCCTCTGCCGTCAATCGTCCATTTATGCACGAGGCGCGGACTTCGCCGGTGGGGCCGTGAATATCCAATGGCCCGTTGATCAGTTTGATTTCGTCGAGGCGGGCAGCGCGCGGGACAGTCAATGTGTACTCAACCCCGGCAGGATCGTTTGGTGCGCCGCTGAAAGTGTGGTCGTGATCCGGGTACTTGGTGCGGATGGAAACGGAGTCGCTGCCGGCCTCGACTTCGATCTGGGCCTCATCGAGTCGCTCTTTCGTGCCCGCATATTTGACCGCGTCAACTTTGACCACATTCTGGTCCCACGCGGTGATATGAACTGCGCCATTAAGGTTGTCGAGCTCGATTCGGCCTCCGGCTCCGAGAGGATAATTTTGGTGGAACTCCTCGGTGTATCGCCGTATATCCGAGGCATCGCTTTGAGCGACGAAGAGCAACGCGCAAAGACTTCCGAGAATGGCACCGACCCATGGGGCGAGGCGACGTTGGCGATTCATGGCTCCTCCGTTTCGACGGAGGTTAGACGGGGCAAAACGGAATTCGTGAGTGGCTCAAATCAGGATAATTCCCATGCGGATGCTATGGTCACGGCTTCGGTGCCGGTCGCGCAGGATCGTCAGGATTTTGGGTTGTTGGACTCCTGCCCCCTACTGTAGAGGCTTGCCCGCGCTCAGACACGATTCGGCTTTGCCGTCTGCCGAAAAACGAATCACTGCGGATTCGTCGCTGCAAAAGGCGCGCGTTCCAGAACTGGGATCCGAAGGAGCGGCTGTTACGCTGAAGCGTGACGCCGGAGTTCCGTTGCATCCACTCAGAGCAAATACGTATCCGTTTTTTCTTCCGATGGCCAGGCGCGGGTCGATCAACATTGCTTGATGCTCAGACGGCGCGCTGCCGCCTCCCATTCCGCCGAGATCCGAAAGCGTGCAGGTAAAGCCATGCGCGGGGAAACTCGCGGCGTAGGTTATCTCAGCAGTGTTGAGGGTGCGGACTGCGGCTACAGCTGCGGATTCATTGGCTGACGTCATTGCCGTTGTGAGATTCATCGCCGCCGGTGCAGACGCAGCGGTTCCGGGGATTGGGGTGCCCACGGCAGTTACGGTCGGCCTCAAGTTCTTTGTCATGGCCTTAAGAAATTCTGGGTCTGACAGCGAAACTCCAACCTCGACTGAAAGTTCGTTGAGCTTCCATATTCCTGCTTCTTGCTTCATCGTGACCGTAAGCCGGAATTTTGCGCCCGCAGTCTGAGTCTCTCCGTCTTTCGATCCGTGGAACGAAAGCTCAATCTCGTCCTGATCATTCCTCAGGTCGTCGCGTTCCACCGTGATTTCGAATTTGCTGTGTGCCACAGGATCTTCGATTAGCAACAGGGTCGGCCCAGCGTCAAACGTCTGCAATTGCTGCCCGCGCGCGCTAAGCTGGGCCGTTATGGCGGAGATCCCAGTGAACATGGATGCGCCCGAAGTCGTGCCCGAATTTCGCAGAGCGAGCCGCGTCGCTTGTGGAAGGTGCTTCTCGAACGTCCCCGGAGTTTTGCTGAAGAACATTTCAAGCAGCGCCTGGCGCGCGGTTTGGGACGGAGTCTGTGCACCGGCAGACAAGGCGCCGAACGGTAGGACAAACGCACTGCTTAAAATCAGCGTTAGATGTTTCTTGCTCCCGAGCATGGCCGCCTCCCCAAGCGTCGCTGTTGATCATCGCAGACCGGCTTGCGCCGCGCCAGTTACATAAGTAAGGCGCGGCGAGTTCAACGACAAGCCTGCCTCATACACCTGAGATTCGTGACTTGAGTCATTCCCTGTGTGGTTACTGGCGTTTGACAATCCCCACCAACGAGCCATTGTTGAAAGCTCGCCAGTGGCGCAAGCTGGTAACAGTCGAGAACAAGTTTGAAAGCCGTCGGGAGGAGACAGATATGACTGAGTTTCTACGCAAAACGCGGGTGTCGGGCGTGGTTGAGAATGTCGCGGAGTACGTCGTGATGCTGTTCGTTGCCGCGATGACCGGACTGAGCACGCTGCGGTTGTTGGGGATTTTGCCCTAATCGCAGATCTGCATGTTTGTCTATTAAGCTACTAGACTTTATTGGCAACACTGGATACAATTTTCACTGCATCACCTGAGAAAGGCCCGGAATCGTGGATCTCCTCCCGACCGGGCTTTTTCGTCCCTCGTTCCTGATATTTCCTCGTGAAAGATTTTGAAATTTGTTTGGAGTCTGTGGGATACTTCTGCGTACATCAGCCAGGAGTCGCACGATGGCAGATCCGCAGAATACCTCCTCCAAAGTGGAAGTAACCCAACTGCTCCGGGCGTGGGGTGATGGCGACGATCACGCGCTCGACAAGCTGACGCCGCTGGTCCAGAGCGAATTGCACCGCCTGGCGCATCGATACATGGCGCGCGAAAACCCCGGCCACACCCTGCAAACCACTGCTCTCGTGAACGAGGTCTACCTGAAGCTGGTTAACGTTCAGGATATGAGCTGGCAGGACCGGGCTCACTTTTTCGCCATTTCGGCGCGGATGATGCGCCACATTCTTACCGACTTTGCGCGCTCCCGGAATTTCCAGAAACGGGGAGGGGCGGCGGTGCATGTCACGTTCGACGAAGCCCTCATGGTTTCGCCGGAGCAAGGTGCGGATATTGTGGCTCTAGATGACGCCCTGCGCCAGCTTGCCGCCGTCGACTCCAGAAAAAGCCAGGTAGTTGAGTTGCGCTTTTTTGGCGGCCTGAGCGTTGAGGAAACAGCCGAAGCTCTAAAGATCTCCCGAGAAACGGTGATTCGTGACTGGAAGTTTGCCAAGGTTTGGCTGTTGCGCGAATTAAGCGGCCAGAAAACCGACAGCTGACCTTTTCGCGACTCGAGTCGCCGTATCTGAAGTTATTTCGTCGCTACTGTTCCCTTCGGCGGGATGTTTTGATTCAGCCGGAAAAAATTATTGGGATCGTAGTGTGACTTGACTTCAACCAGTCGATCCCAGCGCTCACGATAGGCTTCAGTGACCCGGTCGTCCTCGTCGCCGCTCATGAAGTTGACATAAACTCCCGGAGTCATCGCCGGGCGCAGCGCCTTGAATAGATTACGAATCCACGCGATATTGACATCGTCGTCCGACGCGTTCGACCAATTGGCCAGCAGATTGATGACGAACGGGGAACTGCGATCTCCGAAAGCAGTTTCGTCAGGCGCGATCCGCGCTGCGGCTCCGCCCAGATAAGCCAGTTCGATCAGAGTGGTAGCTGATGGAACGCTGGCTAGAGCCTGCACCATTTGCTCGATGCTGATGTCATCGAGAGACTTGAAGTAGCCGGATTTAGTGTAATAGCGGCGGCCGTGTGGAAATTCGTGGTCAGCCCCGGTCTGCAGAGCAAGGTAAGGCAAGATTCTCCTGGTTACAGCCACAGGTTTGCACAGTGAGAAGATGTGATCGAGATATTTGTTGCCTTGCTCGGGATCGCCCAGCCAAAGCGCGGTTTCACTCGCGACGGGACGTCCACGGACGCCAGCCGGTATATTCTCGGTGTCAGGCGCGAGGCGAAGATTCACGCTCCATTTCAATTGGTCGGGTGCTTCTGGCATAAAATCCCTCCAATGTCGCACGATGCCAGAAATATCGTCGCCTACACATAATCCTTGAGCAATCACTACTGAACTTAAGGGGTGGAGTTTCACTTCGAATTCAGTGACGATTCCGAAGTTTCCGCCGCCTCCGCGCAAAGCCCAAAACAAGTCGGCGTTTTCTTTCGCGCTCGAATGGACAAGAGAACCGTCGGCAGTTACCAGCGTGAAACCCTCGACGTTATCGCAGGACAACCCGTGCAGCCGGGTCAGCCAACCAAACCCTCCACCCAGAACCAGCCCGGCGGCGCCGGTGTGCGAGACTACACCCGAAGGGAAAACGAGACCGTGTTCTTGCGTGGCCGCGTCGATCGATCCCAGCAAGCAGCCGCCCGCAAAGCGCGCTTTACGGCCATCGGGATCAACCGATACATGGCGCATTCTCGACAGATCGATTACCAATCCATTGTCACAGGTGCTAAAGCCCGCCACACTGTGGCCTCCGCAACGCACGGCGGGAAAAATGCCGGCGTTTGCAGCTGCCCGGACCGCGCTCTGGATGTCGGCGACGTCGGCACAACGGGCTATGAGCGCGGGGTTGCGCGCTGCCAGTGCGTTCCAAACGGTTCGCGCCTGCGTGTAATCCTCGTCATTCGGAAGAAGCAAGTCTCCACCAAGTCGGCCTTTCAGTGATAACCGCGTTTCTTCGATCGCTGTCTTCATTAAGATTTGTTCGGCCCGTCAACTCTACCAAAGCCCCTTGCGACAAAACGCTTGCCACAAAAGTAATGATGCTTATCCCCGACTTAGAACGTCTAAACCATTTTCGCACCTGATTTAAGTTGCGGAGTTTTTCATGACCGCACTCCAACGGGAGACCAGTGAAACTTCGATACTCGCTTTGTCTACTCGCATTGTTCACGGCGACGCTCTTCGCACAGACCCCCAAATTATCACCGGCAACCGAGCCGGATAATCGATTCAAGGCCGACGTTCTGCTGGTGGTCGCGCATCCGGACGATGAGACCGGAGTCTCAGCTTATCTGGCGGAGCTTCTGGATCAGCACAAACGCGTTGCCGCAGTTTATCTGACCCACGGCGAAGCTGGTCATAATAACATGGGGCCGGAGAGGGCGACCGCATTGGGAGCGGTTCGGGAGATGGAACTGCGTCATGCTATGAATAAGCTCGGAATCGAGAATGTGTGGTTCCTGAGTGGACGCGATACTCCGACTCAAAATGTTCTCGAATCGTTGGCCAATTGGCACAACGGAACCGCCCTGGAAGAAGTGGTTCGCATGGTGCGCCTCACGCGGCCTGAAGTGATTATCACCTGGCTGCCCGGATTCTTCATCGGAGAGAATCACGGAGACCATCAGGCTTCGGGCGTGCTGGCAACAGAAGCGTTCGATATGGCCGGCGATCCGTCGGTATTTCCGGCGCAGCTTGCAGCTCCGGTGCATGTGAACGAAACCTTGTTCGATGGCCTGCGGACCTGGCAACCCAAGAAGATCTACTATTTCTCCGACGCTCAGGAACAAGACCAGTTCAAAAATAGCGGACCGCAGTACGCGGTCACCGGGATTTCATCCGTACGAAAGGTGCCCTACTGGCGCATGGCGGTGGAAGAATTTGAATTTCACCTCACCCAATACCGCTCGTATATCGAAGGCCTTGAGAAAAAGGACGAACAACAACTCGAGAAGGACGGCTGGTCCGACCCGGTGCAATTGACCTTCGGCAAATCGAATGTCGGAGGGAGCGTCACAGGCGATCTTTTCGAAGGCGTGACATCGGAGCCGATTGCGTTTGTCCGTCCGGCAGAGGAGGCGACGAAGCCATTGATCGGCGTCTCGCTCGAGCTTGCCGGTCCATGGGGTTTCTACGAAACCTTCCGGCGTGAGCACGGATTACAACACTTGCCGAAGGCGGCTGTTCCCGAAGTCGCGATTGCGGTCGGCGCAACTCTACAGATGCCGTTGCTTCTTCGCAACGATACTCCGGCGACTAAAGAAGTCACGCTGTCGATAACTGCGCCGGAGGGGTGGGCCACTAAGGACGGAGCCGGAACTTATACGGTTCGAGCGGGAGATCAGTTGCCCGTGCTGTTCACGCTCGATTCGCCCAAGAACGGCGAAAGCAAAGAAAACGAAATCGTTTGCCATGCCCAGGCTGACGGACAAACTGTGGGCACACTCAAACTGCATGTGCAGCTGCGGTCGGGAGGCCTGCCGCAAAATTGACGACGCCCAAGAAGCCGCGTCGGTCGAACTATTGCTTCTTCTTGTTGCCGAAAAGGCCCATGATTTGATTCACCGGATTCTGCTGCTGTCCGGCGGCAGGTTGCTGGCCTTTCTGGCCGCTTAGTCCACCGAGTATCGAAGATGCGGCACCCAGCGGATTATCGGCTGTGGGCATCAAGCCCTTCAACTTCATCTGCGCCATTTTCTGCACGTCGGGCACAACCTTTGGATTCTGAAAAGTCCCGGTGACAATCGCCGGGATCACAAGTTCTCCCTGATTGTTCGCCAACGCTGTGCTCATGTAACCGCCGACAGCCGTGCCGCCTGCCTGTTGCGTGAATGCCTTGGATAGCACCGCAGTCAGTTGCATGTTGAGGATTTGGCTGGCCAGGTTGGCGGTCCCAACCACGCCCACGTTGCCGATGTCGAGAGTTGCTTGCAGATTATTTGTCTGGGCGACGCCGTTCTTCACCACAATGTTTCCCGTCATTTTCTGAACATTGGTATAGCCCTGATCTTTTCCCGCCTGGGAGGAACCGATCATGGAAAGCAGTTGATGGGAAATGTCGACACCAGCGTAGTGCACGCTATTGAAGTTGACATTGATCGTGCCATTCAGCGCTTTCGTGATCTGGTCCGAGCTGATCGATTGCAGCGGCCCCGCGGCACTCATGTCCAGAGCAAGAGTTCCCGAACCGCTAACTTTATCGAGCGAGGTCACGCCGTAGGCCTTGGCCATGGAGAGCAGATCGGGCAGGGCCGCTTGCGGAGCCTTCACCGTCGCATTTACCAGCGGCGAAGTGGAGGAGTATCCCTTCATCGAAAATTGCACCGCCGCCGTGGTTCCACCGGAAGTTACATTGAAGTTATCGGATTGGACCTCGGTCGGCGTAAGCGCAATGTTTATCGCCTTAACCTGGACGGGCTTGGCAATTTCTTTCCCTGAAACCTGCAGGTTGCTGCCCGCGAGAGTCCCATTCAGTGCTGGCTTGTCTGTCGAGCCCTGCGCCTTGATATCGGCATTGATCTGCCCAGTCACAGTGGTGCCGGGAGCGAACGCTACACCGGCAGCAGCCGCGAGGCGGGCGATTTCCGCGATGGAAACATTGCTGGCTTTCAGTTCCATGTCGATCTGTGCCGGCGTGGGCTTGGAGTTCATTGTGCCGGTAACCGAAAGCGGCGTCGGACCCAACTTAATCGCGCCTTTATTGATTCTGAGCAAATCGTTTACCAGGTCGTCGTTGACGTCGTAATCCAAATTGATGGGATATCCCACGTCAATGCCGTGCAGTTTTGGCTTATCCAGATTCATTTGGCCGTTGGCGGAGAGTTTTCCGCTTGCACTGGCGATCTCCGTATGCCCAGAGAGCACTCCATCGGTATTGACCAGCGCCGGACTCTGCAGGAACTTTTGCAGCTCGCCGATTTCGACTCCCTTTAAGTCCAGAGTTCCTTTGAACGGCGTGCTGGCTGGATTCGCGTGAGAGAGTGGCCCACCCTTTCCCTGCAGTTGTACTTCCTGGCTGCCCGATCCGGGCAGGTGAACCGACGCGTCAAGGTTGAACGGAGAATCGGGCGCGAAATCCGTAAGCTTGACATTAATGTGATCGTAAACCGTTCGCGGCTTGCGATTCTGCAGATCGGTGACAGCAACCAATCCATCGTTGATGGCCAATTCGCCCAACGAAAATTGCTGCCCGCTCGATGACGCCGGTGCCGCCGCCGGCGCGGGTGTCTTTTCCCCAAGCGAAGCGAAATTCCACACCCCCTGAGCGTTCTTGATCAACTCGACGCTCGGACGCTCCAAAGACAGCGACTCTACTTCCACCGACTTGCTCAGCAGGGGAAGGAGTTTGACGGAGACGCTCAATTCCTGGGTTTGAATGAACGGGCGATTGCCGAACTTTGGATCGTCGTCGATGGCAAGATTTGCCAGACGAAAACGAAGCGGGAACAATCCCAAACTCATGTCGCCCAAGCTGACTTTCCGATTTAACTGCTGCTCAAGCTTGGTCTGGACCGTTCCCCGGTAGTCATTAGGATTGAAGGTCGCCAAGAGCACGCCTACGGCGACAACGATGACGAGCACTACGATTCCGATGACGATTGCGATTTTGCGCATGGAAGCCTCCCAAGAACTTCGGCTGCGGATTTCGTCCCCAAGCGAATTCCGTAGGGGAACATTTTATATCGGTTCGCAACCGCCGCGCGTTGGTTGGTAAAACAAATTCCAGGCGGGAGTGAACGCGAACAAAACCAATCGCTGAGGGGATTTCTCGAATCGAAAAGAAGAAAGATTGAACACGAAGGAGTCCGCATGGCAGCCGATACAGCGGCTGCCGATACGGACTCCGGTTTCATAAAAACGAACTGAACCTTTACTTCAGATTATTACTGTTCAAGCGGATCTTTCGAACGCAGCACGAAATCGACACGTCGTTCTCGATTCATGCCCACGGTTTGGTTAAGGTCCATGGCCTCGAGCGCGACCAGCTTCTGTTCTCCATCCGGAGTCACGCAATGGAGCTGTCCGCCTTCTACCCAATAGTCGCGAGCGATCCATGCGCCACCACCCTTTAGAACTATGACCGTGGTTGGCTGCTGTCTGGGCTGAAGCTCCGCGGTGTGCTGTACGAAATTAGCAGGCTGCAAGGTTGCAGATTGCTCGCGCGAAGCCGTGGAAGCAGGGATGTAGAGCGTAGACGGAGCGTAGTTATAGCTGCTGGGGGTGGCCCATGGCGGCATGGGAATGGAAGCCCGAGCAGCCACCGGAATTTCGATGTCTTCCATCAGCCGCAGAGTCAGCCGGGCTTCGCCCTTGAAAGTTGGAAACGGCCCGCGGTTGGGCAGTGTGATGAGCTTCACCGGCCAGAAGATCGGAATCGCCCAAAGCGCGGCGTCCCTCTTGGGATGGCCTTTACTGTGAGCCTTGCCGTCGGCGTCTACTCTGAGGTGGGGAGCTGAGATCATCTTCGCCGTCAAGGGAAACACCTGCGCACCGGGCAGGATGATGCGATCAAAATCCACTTCAATCCAGCCCTTGCCTACAAAGTGCCCGGGATTCTGATAATCCTGAAGGTGGCCGCCCAACTCGGCGCCGCGAGGAAATACCGAACGCCCGAAGGCGGTTACGTGACTCAGATAACAAAGTACAGGATCGCCAACCTGCGCCGTCTTGGACGAAAAGTTGGGTTCATCGAGAGTGCACTGCAGAAGCGTTCCGGCGGGGATAATCTCATCGCTGGTCGCGGCTCGCGCGACAATGCTGGCCGAAATGCACAGAAGAACGGCTAGAACAACAAACCTTCGGGTCATACGAGCTTCTCCTCGGGAGTCTTCGTTAAGGAGCGCGCCCCATGCCGCTACAGCTCGAAAGCCCGGAAATCTTAACACGGAAAAGTTGGATTACCAAAGGTAAATACAGAAGTTCGCGGCGATTCGTAGTTTGCGAGGACTCTAACGGTGGTTTAGGTCGTAGGTTACGGCGAACGCCGATGAACCGAAATCCACCATCGGCGTAATCCGCTCCAGTTTATGGTGCCCAGTTCGGTGAAAGAGATAGCTGAGTCCAATCACTCCCACTGTTTCGCCGGTGAAATTCACCGCCAATCCGGCCGTGCTGCCGCTGAAAAGGCGAGTCACAGGGTTCAGCTCCTTTCCGCCATTCTGCAGAATGGATCGAGTGATGACGAAATCAGCGGCGCTGAGCAAGGCCACTCCGGAAAAAAGAGCTCGGTTCTCGTTGTCCCAGAACCGGTGCTGCTCGGGCGCTTCGGGTAAAGATGAGGCTATTGAGGGCGAAGTTGCGATTGCGCCAGCATCGCCGGAAGTAGCGTTCGCGGACGCGGAGCTGATTGGATTGGAATTAAGTAAGCCATCATTAAGGTTCGCTAGGGAACCCACTTGCGCGACGGCCGGCAGAGGCAGGAGTGCTAGGAAAATCAAGCCCATGACGCGCCAAAGCACGCCAGTTAAGTTCGTTACGTGTATGGATGGGAGTGACGTCATTTGTCCGGCTTGGTTGCCCGCCCAGCCGGAGCAATTCAGCCGCCGACGAAACCTCGATTCCGTAGATTGTTTACTATTTGATCTTCAGTGATTTGCGTGGCGTGACGGAGGCATTAGTCGAGAAACTGTGTGCAAAATATTGCAGATCAAGAGTGTCTAAGGAGCTGAGTCGTCGGGTCTGCTGCGAGTCAGGGCAACTCGTCCGACTTAAGGAACCGTTGCTTGCGCCTGATTGGAGTAGACGCTTTCTTCGTAGTCCGAATTAACCGCCGTGGTCACATAATAGTAGGTATTTCCGTCGGTCACAGTCGTGTCGGTATACGCAGTGTCTGGATCCAGAGCGGAGTTGATCTTGGTATAGGGCCCGCCCGATTGATTTCCTCGATAAATGTTGTATCCAATGACATTTTGCGAGTTGCTGGCGTTCCATGAAAGATTGACGCTTGGATCCTGCGGATTGATGCCAGTGCCATTCAGAGTTTCCACCGCGAGAGGATTCGCATTTACATCTAGGAAGGAGAGTCCGGCGGATACCGTACCAGTGGCTTGGGGGGCAAACGTCACCGTAAATCCCTGGCTTGCCCCAGGGGGGATCGTCACCGGGATCGGCATTCCACCCAAAGCAAATTCCGGGCTGCTGAGGACAGCGGAGGAAATGGTCACCGCATTCGCACCAGCGGTAAGGGTCCCCGTCTGACTCGCGCTCAATCCCAGCTGCACCGCGCCAAAGTTCATGGTTGCCGGATTAATGGTGAGATGCTCATAGTCGTCTGCCCCCATGCCCGTCAGTTCCATATTCATAGCTGGGTTCGAGATATCCGAAGCTTCCGAAACAAAAGAAATGTTCGCCCTGCTGGCGCCTTTGGATCGCGGAGCGAACACGCCGTTGAATGTGTAACTCTCCCCCCGCGCAAGCGTCACCGGTAAATTCAGCCCAAACACGGTAAAGTCGCGTCCGCGGGTAATGACTTGCAACAATCTGATATCGGAATTTCCCGAGTTGGTGATAGTCACAGTCTGGAACTTTCGTCGCCCGATCGCGACTCTGCCGAACTCAAGAGTCACCGGCGTAGCAACTAAGCGCTCCCTTTTTGAATTAGATGAACCGGAATTGGTCGCATCTCTGTCCCTCGCCTGCGCGGGGAGTTTCCATAAGAAAAGCGTTGCGAACAGGGCCAGCAATAGTGGCAAGCGAGACGTAGCCTGGGGGAATCTCATAGCGCGATTTCGGAAGGTTACCTACAGTTACTAAGAATGGAAGGTCTCGGGAGTACATGCGGCAGACCTTGCGATGCGTTTCTTTTCTTATGAAATGAACGTAAGGTTAAACAAGTACATTAATATGTGTAAGTTAAATCGCAGGGTGGATACGTAGCGGGAACAATCTGTGTTATCCGGAATGGTTCGCGGACGGCTTGCGCAAACCCATTCCGGAGGGGCGTTGAATTTTTCGAGCCCGACGAACTTTCGATTCGCGACGAACTATGGTGGAGGAATCACCGCCGTTGCCTGATTGGAGTAGCCGCTCTCTTCGTTACTAGAATTTACCGCCGTGGTTACGTAATAGTAGGTCTGTCCGTCAGCGACAGTCGTATCCGTGTAAAGCGTGCTGGCGTCCAGCGTCGAATTGATCTTCGAATATGGCCCACCCGAGTTCAGGCCGCGGTAAATGTTGTACCCAATCACGTTCTGCGAATTACTTGCGGTCCAGGAAAGATTGACAGAGTGATCGGGGGGAGGAGTGCCAGTGCCCGTAAAGGTTTCGACCGTCGGAGAATTCGAGGCATTGCTGGTGAATGAGACGCTGCCGGCCGCAGCGCCGGTCACTGAAGGCGTAAACGTAACTGTAAACTGCACGTGCTGACCTGCCGGAATCGTGACGGGGAACGAAATGCCGCTCACGGCAAAAGCTGAACCGTTCGACGTGTCCGACGATACCGTCACACTCTCGCCGCTGGCAGTGAGTGTCCCGGTCAGTTGCGAATCAGTTCCCACGACCACGTTCCCAAAGGCCATGTTTGTTGGCGTGACGGCGAGCGTTCCCAAAGGTACAGGCGTTCCGGTGCCGCTCAGTGGTATCGACAGATTCGGGTTCGACGCATTCGAAACAATCGAAACACTTCCACTGTCATTTCCGGAGGAGGGCGGGGTAAACGTGACTGTGAAAGTGTAATGTTGTCCGGGCGTGAGAACCAACGGCGGATTCAACCCGCTCATGGTGAAGCCTGTGCCTGTGACCCCGGCCTGCGAAATGTTAACGTTCACTCCGCCGGTGTTGGTCAACGTCTCCGAGAGTTGCTGGTCGTCGCCAACTTGAACGCTTCCAAAGTTAAGGCTCGACGGACTCGGGGCAAGCGATCCCGCTGCCAATCCGTTTCCGGACAAAGAAACGTTGAGAGTGGAGTTCGAAGCGTTGCTGATGATCGCCACATTTCCGCTGCTGCTGCCTGCGGCGGACGGCGTAAAGGTGACGCTGAAGCCCTGGCTTTGATTGGCCGCAAGTGTAAATGGCAGGCTCAACCCGCTCACGCTATAGCCTGTCCCTGTAGGATTCACCTGAGTAACGGTAACGCTGGATCCGCCGGAGTTCGTCACAGTTTCCGCGAGCGTTTGATTATTGCCGACTTCAACACTTCCAAAATTAAGGCTGGCCGGGTTCGGGGTCAGACCACCGGCGGTCTGCCCGCTTCCGGCAAGCGGCACGTTGACGGCCGGAGTCGCACCCGTGTTCGCGATGGCTAAATTCCCACTGACGGCACCGGCAGACTGAGGGGTGAAGGTCACGCTAAAGGATTGTTGCTCGCCGGCGGGTAGATTCAACGGCAAACTCAATCCGCTTATAGCAAAGCCGGCGCCGCTAGGAGTCACCTGTGTCACCGTCAGGCTGGAACCGCCAGTGTTTGTCAGAGTTTCAGTGAGCGTTAATTTATTGCCCACGAGAATATTTCCAAAGTTCAGGCTCGAAGAACTTGGAGTAACCGTGCCGGCAGTTTGCGAGCCTCCGGAGAGCGCAACGTTGACCGTAGCAGTTGATCCCGTGTTCGCAATGGCCAGGTTTCCGGTAACAGTGCCAGACGACGCTGGCGTGAAGATGACAGTAAAACCTTGGCTTTGGCCCGACGCCAGAGTCAGCGGAAAGCTCAATCCGCTAACGCTAAAGCCAGCGCCGGAGGGCGTTACCTTTGTGACCGTCAGGCTCGATCCGCCTGAGTTGGTCATTGTAGCGGGCTTGCTTTGGGTGTTCCCGACGTCCACGATTCCGAAACTAATGCTGGTCGGCGAGACTGTGACTTCGCCCGGCTTGGTATCGGTTGTCGACGTAGTAGTCGACGATTTGTTCGAACTGCTCAGGCCTTGGCAACCCAACATCGACGCAACCGCGAGAAGTACAACAAGCGCATTCCAGCGAGCAGGAAGCTGTCTCATCATAGAGGACCCTGTTGTTCGTCCCGATCTACTCGTCCGGGTGAAAGCTAGTCTGAGCGATGGACTCGCTATTGGGTAGGTCGCGGAAGGACGTGCTGGAAAAAGCGCGGCGGGCGGTTAGAAACCGGACTGAATTCGCCGTCCGAACATGGCAATTGGACAAGCCGTACCTGGGCCAAAACGCGCTCCCAGCGCTTCGAATCTCCATAGAAGGATTGAACTGTGAGACCCAAGGCATTGGCCTCACGGGCAGCGTCCTTCGTGCTCTTTTGATCCCGGCGTAACCGCAATTAGCATCGGGTCCTGGTCGCCGAAGTAACTTCACGCTATGGGCAAACTCAACGATGTCGCCTGGTCCTCTTTTCCTCTGGAGCGCAAGTACAGACGTTTCAAATTGGAGTATCCGGTTCGCCTGAAAGTTCAACAGCCTGATTTGATGGTTGAGTTCGAAGCGGTGAGCAGAGATATCAGCATCTGCGGCATGCTGTTGGAAACCTCCGCCATGATTCCGCGGCATACTGCCGTGAGTTTCATCGTGACCGTGGAAGACTTCGCGCCTGGTCGCCCGATTCAATTCGTCGGTGAGGGCAAAGTAGTGCGGGTCGATCCGAGGACGGAGATGGAACTGTTCGCCATCGCGGTGGAGTGTACGCGACCGATCGTTCAACTCGATCGCCATCTCGAAGCCACCGGAACTTAACCGTACGGTCGGACGGTACCTTCACCTGGTAGCGCGATTCGGAAGCTGACTTCCAATCCAGTGATCGACGCGGGCTTCCAGCATGTCGAGCGGCAGGCTGCCTCCACTGAGGATTTCATCATGGAACGCTCGGATGTCGAAACGCGAACCAAGCTGTTGTTTTGAGCGATCGCGCAGATCGAGAATCTTGAGCTTTCCGATCTGGTAGCTCAGGCCCTGGGCCGGCCATGCAATGTAGCGGTCAATTTCAGCCTGAATCGTAGGCTCGTCTCCGGCGCCGCTTTCGCGAAAGTAGGCCACCGCTTGTTCGCGCGTCCAACCTTCGGAGTGAATTCCCGTGTCAACGACTAAGCGGACCGCACGCATCAACTCCAGATTGAGCCGTCCATAATCTGAGGCCGGATCCTGAAAAAAACCGATCTCTTTGCCCAGAGCCTCCGCATAAACTGCCCAGCCCTCGGCGTACGCGTTGTTGACGATATGAAGACGAAATTCCGGCAAGCCGGTTAGCCGTTGCTGGATGGAAATCTGCATGTGGTGGCCGGGGATGCCTTCGTGGTAAGCCTGCGTTTCATCGCTGAGCAGTTTTCGATGCGCGAAGTTTGAAGTGGCAACTACGACGCGAGCAGGCCTGCTGCCATCCGGCGTGCCAAAGATGTAGTGCGTGGGATTGTTGGGCTGCGAGGCGGGCGCAGCTTCGACAGTCAACGGAGTTTTTGGGAAAACCCCGAACAACTCGGGCAGGCGCGGTTGCATTTGGCCAACGTAGCGCCGGAAATCGTCGACAATCTGATCCGCGGATTTCGGTACGTATTTAGGATCGCTATTGAGCGCGGCGCGAAAGCTGCCCAGATCTTTATAGCCAGCTTTGATCGCCAGTTGGGTAAGCAGGCCTTTGATTCGTTCCACCTCTCTGAGCCCGAGCGCATGAATCTCGGCCGGGGACATATCCGTGGTCGTCTGCTCTCGAATGGCTTGCTGATAGCGGCGAGCGCCGTCCGGCAAGCTACTTAACCCAATTGCCGTGCGGCCATGCGGAGCGTAGTCCTCGGCGATGAAATCGGCGAAGCGGCGATAAGCGGGCAGCACCTCCGCGTTCACTACGCGCTCGATCTCTTCGGTCAGGCGCTTCTGCGCTTCCTCCGGAATGGAGGCCGGGAACTTCTTCGTTGGAACGACGAATGGATTCTCGCCAATCGTCCCTTCGCATTGGGCCGGTATTTGCTCGATCAGAATCCGTACCGGCATCAATCCATCTTTCTCTCCCTGGCGAAGCACTTCGATGGTTTGCTCGAAGGCACGCGGAATTTGATGGAGACGCGCAATGTAGTCTTCATAATGCTGCACGGTATCAAGCGGGACGGAGTTCGGTAGATCGGCAAGGCTGTTGTGGATGCCCTGCATTTGCGAGATGGGCATTTCGTAATTCTTCAGCTCATAGTCCGCAATGCGATTATCCAGAACCTGCAGCAGGAGATCGTGCGATATGCCGTCCTGTTCCGGAAATCCCTCTGTAGATATGGCCGCGAGCTTGGCGCGGTATACGCGATCGACGGCGTTTTGCTTGGCGCTCGCTGCCAGAGAATAGTCATCCAGCATTGCGTTATCCCGATAGTCTCCCCTGGCAGTCTCGCTCTCGGGCGAAGCTCTCATGTCATCTTCGAACTGCTCCTTGAACAGCGCGTTTTGCGTAGCCAGACGAGCAGCCACGGACTCCGCCGATTGAAACCAGATCGATTGAGACGAAATGCGAATGACCGGAAAAGGCGCGTATTTGGCCTGTGCCCTGATCGGGCAAAATACGCCTTGTAGAAACAAGCCGGCTAGGCTGGACACCGCAATCAATTTCGCGACAGCGCGAATCGAACATCGTTGACTAGCGTTGCAAGTCATCGGGGGCTCTCTCCCACCGACCCGGCATTCGCCGCGGCAGGCACGACAATCGCCTGAATGTTTTGCCCAGCCATCATCTTCTGAAAATCGGCGAGTTCCGTTTTTCGGATTTCGGCCCAATGCGCGATCGAAATATCCGCCTGCTGCTTGAGCTTTTCGAAGACTTGATATTCAGCCTCGGTCGGAGCAGAATCGGTTCCGACGCCGACCGAGATGGCCAAACCGGCAAGCTTACTGTCTACTTTCTGCGGATAAGCCAACGAATCTTCATTCGATTTAATTTTCATCTGGGCCAGATCGTCGCGCACCAACAGCAGATTCTTGTCGAGTGCGTCCGCAGCGGCAAGCGTATTCTTCACCGTGCCGTTATCCGGCAACCGCTTTTTCAATCCATTGATTTGTTCGCGCACGTCCTGAATCTGGTTTACCGTGTCGTAAACCCGGCTGAGTTGGTCCCGCAACTGAATGAGCAGATCAAACTGTTTTTGCAAATCGGCCTGCGACACTTGGACCCGTGGATCCATCGTGACTTCAAATGCCGCACTCTGACTTTTTCCGTCGACAGTAAGCCGGACCTGGTACTTGCCCGGCAAGGCCACGGGACCTCGGCTGCCGTCCTTATATTCCCAGAGATAATAATCCGGCACTCGCGAGCTGCCGGTATAACGCAGATCCCAAACCAAACGATTGAGCCCAGCGTCGGGCTTGATCTGTTTTTCCGGCTTCTTATCCTCTGGAGTTAACGGCTCGTCCAGTTCTTCCGTTTTATTGCTGGAATATTTTCGAATCACGCTGCCGGTTGCATCGAGAATCTCAATCGTCGTTTCACCCTTCGGTTTGTCCTTCAGAAAGTAATAAATCAATGCCCCTGTAGGAGGATTCTCTCCAACCAGCACGGGCTTGGGAGCGTCGTCATCGTCGTTCGGGTTCTGGAATCGCGTAGCGGTCGCCGGCGTATAGAGATGTAGGTCCTGCTTGGCGATGTCATCACTGTATTGCCGCAGTGGAGAAATATCGTCGAGAATCCAGAACGCTCGCCCGTGGGTAGCCACCACGAGATCGTCATTCTTCACCATTAGGTCGTGAACCGGCGTTGTAGGCAGATTAAGCTGAAGCGCACGCCAGTCCGCACCGTCGTTGAAGGACACATATACGCCAGTCTCGGTACCCGCGTAGAGCAAGCCGCGTTTCTTGGGATCCTCGCGCACCGCGCGCGCAAATGTAGTGTCTGGAATACCCTTCACGATCTTCACCCAGGTCTTGCCGTAATCGTTGGTCTTGTAGATATAAGGATGCATGTCATCCGACTGATGCCGATCTACGGCCACATAAGCTGTTCCCGCATCATGCGGCGAAGCATCGATCAGGCTGATGCGGCTCCAGTCCGGCAGATCCTTGGGCGTAACGTTGCTCCAGTTCTTTCCGCCATCGCGCGTGATGTGGACAAGACCGTCATCGGTGCCCACCCAGATCAAACCCTGCACCAGCGGCGACTCCGCCACGGCGAAAATCGTGTCGTAATATTCCGTGCCCGAATCGTCTTTGTCAATCGGACCACCCGAAGCCTGCTGCTTACTTTTGTCGTTGCGCGTGAGATCGGGACTGATGGCTTCCCAATGCATTCCGGCGTCGGTCGTCTTAAACAGGCGTTCTCC
>JBEKGG010000020.1:0-27088 GCA_050012915.1 Terriglobales bacterium
TGCGGCCCCCAAAGACCAACGACCCAAAAGCGACTATAAAACAAAACGGCCTTCCGCGTTTGAGCGGAAGGCCGTTAACAGAACAAGCACTGCGTGGTCAGCGCCTGACCGGCTCTTTGTCAGCCTGCAAAGCCTGCACCCGGCTGTGCTTCACGCTGTAACTGAAGTAGACGACCAAGCCGATGGCGAGCCATGCCACCAAACGAATCCAGTTCCACTTGCCCAGCTTGATCATCATGTAACCGTTCGCGATCACGCCCAAAATTGGAATCAATGGCACCCACGGCGTGCGGAAGGGCCGCGGTTGAGCGGGATTGGTGTATCGCAAGACCATGACTGAAATCGAGACGATGACAAACGCCAGCAGAGTTCCGATGTTCACCATCTTTCCGATGTCGGAAATCGGAGTCACGCTGCCAACAACGGCTGCTAGCAGTCCAACCAGAATCGTGTTCTTCCATGGTGTGCGAAATTTGGGATGAATGGCGGCAAAGAATTTCTTAGGCAACAAACCATCATTCGCCATGGAGTAGAGCACGCGCGTCTGGCCGAGCAGCATTACCAGCATCACACTCGTAAGTCCCGCCAGAGCGCCCAGCGTGATGATGTACGACGCTGTGGTTAGACCCCGGTCGAGAAATGCGCGCGCCACCGGCGCCTCGATGTTAATTTGCTGCCAGTGCACCATCCCGGTAAGCACGGCCGCTACGGCGATATACAAAACAGTGCAGATTGCCAGCGAAGCGATCATGCCGATGGGCAGGTCGCGTTGCGGATTCTTGGCTTCCTGAGCTGTGGTCGATACCGCATCGAAGCCGATGTAAGCGAAGAAAATATACGCAGCTCCAGCCCCAATTCCACCGAAACCATGGGGAGCAAACGAACTCCAGTCCATCCCCCAGTTGCTCCTCTGGATATAGTGCGAGCCCAGCGCGATTACAAAAAGCACGACTGAGACTTTCACCACCACGATCCCAGTGTTAAAGCGCGCGCTCTCTTTGATGCCGACAACCAGAATCGCCGTGATTACCAAGGCAATGATGAAGGCCGGGAGGTTGAAACCGATTTCTATGCCAAACAAATGCGGCGCATTCAGCAGATCGTGAGCTCGCTGCACCAAATCAGGAGACTGCGCGGCTATGATCGATGAGACCTTGTCGAGAAAGGCTTGCGTCCCAGGCACCAGCGAAGAATCGGACGCCAGAGCCATTTGGCGCGCGATAATATTTTCCGCCGTTTTCAGTGCCGTCCAATAATCGTAGGCCAACCAGAGTGGCATCTGGATTTTGAAGATCTTCAGCAGCTCGATAAAATGGTTGGACCAGCCGGAAGAAACCGTGCTTGCACCCATAGCATATTCGAGGGTCAGGTCCCAGCCGATAATCCAGGCAAGTAGTTCGCCCAGCGTGGCATAAGCGTAGGTATACGCGCTGCCAGCCAAAGGAATCATGGCGGCAAATTCCGCATAGCAGAGGCCCGCAAAGGCGCATCCCAGCCCGGATAAAACGAACGACAACGTGAGTCCCGGACCGGCGTACTGCGCCCCCAGTCCGACCATCACAAAAATGCCGGCGCCGATAATCGCACCCACACCCAGAGCCGTGAGTTGGAAAACGCCGAGGGTCCGCTTCAGGCTGTGCTCGCCCGTTTCACGGGATTCTTCCATCAGCAGATTCAGCGGCTTGGTAGCCAGCAGGTTCGCCATCCGATTGGTTTCTCCTTAAACAGAGCCGACAATTTTAAGCGGACGTTAGACTGTCGCTCGATCGTCTCGACCATAAGAAATACACCGGGATACCCGACAACACAATGATCAATCCCGGCCACGTGAATTGCGGCTTGTAACGCAATAGTACGACATCAATAAATAAGGCCACCACAATATACACTGCGGGCAATATCGGGTAGCCAATGGCGCGGTACGGCCGCTCCGCTTCAGGGTGCTTATATCGCAGGACGAACAACCCAAAAATTGTCAGCATGTAGAACAACAGCGCCGCAAAAATGATGTAATCCAGCAATTGCCCATAGCTCCCGGAGACACAAAGCACGCAGGTCCAAACCATCTGTACCATCAGCGAAACCGCAGGCGTTTTATAAGTCGGATGAAGCTTGGCGACGCTGCGGAAGAAAAGGCCATCCTTCGCCATGGCGTAATAAACGCGTGCGCCTGCCAGAATCAGTCCGTTGTCGCAGCCAAAGCTGGAAAGCAGAATGGCGAAAGCCATAAGCAGGCCGCCCACGGACCCGAACATTTGCGTCATCACAGCAGTGCCTACGCGGTCTTCGGCGGCATACTTTATGCCGCGTTCCAGGATGGTCGCGCCGTTCGCAATACCATCCAGCGGCAGCACACTCAGGTAAACGAAATTGCAAGCGATGTAAAGGGTGATAACAACGCCAGTGCCCAAGGCAAGAGAAAGCGGCAAATTACGATTGGGATTCTTGACCTCGCCCGCGGTAAAGGTCACGTTATTCCACGCGTCGGCTGAAAACAGTGATCCTACTTGCGCCACTGCCAGAATCGTCAACGTGCCAACCATCACCATCGCTCCGCCGACTCCCACCTGCACGGCATGTTGAGCGCCTAATCCGGCATTGTTCCAGAAGTTGCCATGAAAGTTGGCGGCAATTGCCTGCGCGTTGCGTCCGATAAACAATCCCAGCAAAGCGAGTCCTAACAACGCCGAGACCTTGGCAAACGTAAACACATTTTGAATCATGGCGCCGGTTTTCAAGCCAAAAATGTTGATCACCGAGAGCACAACCACGACCAGAATCGCGGTCAGGTTCTGCGTGTTGAGTCCCACATCCATGTTGCCGAGAACCATGGGACCAATACGAATGGGAGGTACCTTCCAAAAATGCAGGATCCAGTTCGAAGAAGAAATGGAAGGAACGAAAATACCCAAAAACTTGCCGAAGGCCACGCCTACCGCGGCGATGGTTCCCGTCTGAATGACCAGGAACAGCGTCCATCCGTAAAGAAATCCCCACAGCGGGCCGAGCGCTTCGCGCAGGTAAACATACTGGCCTCCGGCTCGCGGCATCATCGCGGCCAGCTCGCCATAGCTCAACGCCCCCACAATGGTCAGGAAGCCGGTCACGAGCCATGCCGCAATCAGCAGCGCCGGAGAATTGACTTCCCGGGATATGTCGGCGGAAACAATAAAGATGCCCGAGCCAATCATCGAACCAATCACCAGCATGGTCGCGCTGGTCAGGCCAAGGCCTTTTACCAGTTCGTTGTCTTGGCGGCTATGCACTTCCCAGTCGCTCGTCGCTGCTGGCTTGGTGTCGATGCTCAAAGGGCTCCTAGGAACTGTGTGGCGCGGGCGCCCTCGCCCGTGATCAGTGCCGTTACTTTATCCTAAGATGCTTAAGATTTCCTCTGCTGATTTTCGGGGTTGCCGCACCAGATCGGATATTACCGCCACCGAGTCGGCGCCCGCCTCGATGACCGAGAGACAGTTGGCACGATTAATGCCTCCGATTGCCACCAATGGCTTTCGCGTCAAGGAACGAGCCTTGCGAACGCCTGCCAATCCAACCACCGGATCGGGATTGACCTTGCTCGCAGTCGAAAACACCGGCCCTATGGCGATGTAATCCGCGGAAGTCTTGTCGGCTTCCTTGACCTGATCGGTGTTGTGGGTGGACACGCCGAGCCAAAGTCTCGCGCCGATTATTTTTCTTACGCCTTCCGGCGACAAATCTTCCTGGCCCACGTGGACGCCATCAAACTCAGCGGCTAAACAAAGGTCTGCGCGGTCGTTCATGATGAGTCTGGCGGAGGGACCCAGCCGGCGTTTCAGTTCACGAGCCTGCGCTAGCATTTCGCGAGCATTGCCTTTCTTATTGCGATACTGCAGCAGGGTTGCACCACCGGCCAAGAGCTCCTCGGCCGTAGAAAACAAGGCTTCGTTATCGGAGAAAGAAGACGTATCGAGAATGGCGTAAAGGCGAGGCAGCTGAATCATGGACTTCCAAGTCTCAGACATCATCCTGAGACCGGACGTAAGCCGGGCGAAGGATCTCGCGTATAGTGGCATCGCAGAGCGACGCCAACGCAGTCGAAGGACCCCGAGGAACCTGGTGCTCAAGACGATGCCCCAGGGAGTTCTTCCTGGAATATATGTGGTCGCGAGAATGCCTTGCAGCAGTCAAACTACGAACGCGTTCAATGCTCCTTCGATTGCGTGCCTGCTGTGCTTCCGGCAGCAGCTACTCCGCTCAGGATGACCCACGATACTAACAATTTCGGCTCTGCCTAATGCGTCGGCTTCCCATTCTTCGCCAGGAATCTCTCAATAAACGTCGTATCGAAGTTCCCTGCACGGAAATCGGGATCAGCCAGGATCCGCCGATGCAAGGGAATCGTCGTAAAGATCCCTTCCACAATGAACATCTCGAGCGCGCGCGACATGCGAGAAACCGCTTCGGCCCGGTCTTTGCCGCGCACAATCAACTTGGCAATGAGCGAGTCGTAATAAGGTGGAATGACTCCTTCCGCGTAGGCCGCGGTATCGATTCGCACTCCCGTTCCGCCCGGCGGATTGAAAGCGGTGATCTTACCCGCGGACGGCGTGAACTTTTCCGGATGCTCAGCGTTAATTCGGCACTCGATGGCATGCCCGCGATGCACGATCGGGCCTTGCAGCACATTTTCCATGCGCTCGCCCGCGGCCAGCAGAATCTGGCTCTTTACCAGGTCCACGTCGGTGACCATCTCTGTGACCGGATGCTCCACTTGGATGCGCGTGTTCATTTCGATGAAGTACAAACGACGGTCTTCGTCCATCAAGAATTCAATCGTTCCCGCGTTCACGTAGCCAATTTCGGATAGCGTCTTGGACAAGACTTTCCCGATCTCATTTCTAAGCTCAGGCGTTACTTGGGTCGACGGAGACTCCTCCAGCAACTTCTGGTGACGCCGCTGGATCGAGCACTCGCGTTCGCCCAGGCTCACTACGTTGCCGTACTCGTCAGCCAGAATCTGGAACTCGATGTGGCGCGGCCGCTCGATGAATTTTTCCATGTAGAGATCGCCGTTGCCGAAAGCCGCCGCCGCTTCTGACTGCGCCGCTTTAAACAGGCCAGGCAGTTCTTCCTCGTTCCGGACGATACGCATGCCGCGCCCGCCGCCGCCAGCCGACGCTTTAATGATCACGGGGAAGCCGACTTGCCGCGCCCACTCCACGGCTTCGCCTTCGCTGGCAAGAATCCCGTCCGACCCCGGCAGAATGGGCACGCCCGCCTTTTTCATGGCGGCACGGGCCTTCTCTTTTTCACCCATGAGCCGCGTGACTTCGGGCGGCGGTCCTATGAACTTGATGTTGCTAGTCTCCGTAACCTCGGCAAAATTCGCGTTCTCCGCCAGCAACCCATATCCCGGATGGATGGCGTCGACATTCGTGATTTCCGCCGCGCTGATCACAGCTGGAATGTTGAGGTAGCTTTGCGCCAACTGAGGAGGCCCGATGCAGATAGCTTCGTCGGCAAATTTGACGTGCAGCGAGTGCCGGTCGGCCTCGCTGTAAATCGCCACAGTGCGAATGCCGAGCTCCTTGCACGCGCAAATCACGCGCAGGGCAATCTCGCCACGGTTCGCGATTAGAATTTTATTGAACATGCTCTAAATGAGTAGCGCCGGCATCTTGCGGCCGTGTGGAGCGGACGCTATCGCCCGCTTTTTTGACCTTGATTCTCAAAATATAAAATCAAACTCAAAAATTCAAAACAAAAGCGGCGGACACGAGGCTCCGCCCTACACGCTAAAATTAACTTCGTGGCCGGATCACAAACAATTCCTGCCCATACTCGATTGGTTGGCCGTTCGCGACCAGTTTCTTCACGATCTCACCGGCCACATCCGCCTCAATTTCATTCATCAGCTTCATGGCTTCCACGATGCACAAAACTTGCCCGATTTCGACCATGTCCCCGACTTTGACAAAAGGTGGCGATCCCGGCGAAGGGCACTCATAGAATGTCCCGACAATCGGCGAATGCACCGTGTGCAATCCTGCTTCCGCCGCCGGGGCAACTGCAGCGCTCTGTGTGGGAGGAACGGACGCTGCCGACGGCGCGGATGAAACCTCCGGCGCAGGAACTGGAGGAGCCATGTGCACGGCGAAGTGTGGCGCTGCGGACGCCGCCGCACCCGCGTGCTCCACGCCACGTTTGATCCGCACTTTCACATCGCCGCGTTCCAACTCGAACTCGGTGATATCTTTTTCAATTAAGAACTCGATGAGTTCTTTCAATTCTTTTTGGTTCATGGTTTGCGGTGGGACTTCTTCCTGCTTCTCTCGCAACAACGACCGAGGCCCAACATTATTCCCGGCTGGAAATCAAGAATAGCCAATCTTCAGATCGTGATGAGTTCCTTGCTTCCCGGCGCGAGCACTTCACACCCGCGCTCCGTTACTACGACCGTATCTTCGATGCGCACTCCTCCACTGCCCGCGATGTACACTCCCGGCTCGACTGTAATCACCATCCCGGGGCACAGAATCTCGGTTTGTCCCGACGCAATGCGTGGAGGTTCGTGAATCTCCAAGCCTACACCATGCCCGGTCGAATGTGTAAAGCGCCTTTCCAAGCCTCTTTTTTTCAGTAAGTTACGCGCAGCGTGGTCGATCTCGGCAACGCTCACGCCAGCCTTCACCGCGCCTATGGCTGCTGCCTGCGCGTCCCGCACCGCCTCGTACATCCTGCGGGCCTCGCCCGTGGGACGGCCGACGTATACCGTGCGGGTCCTGTCCGAACAATAGCCCGTGAGTATAACACCGAAGTCGCAGACCACGAATCCCCGGGAGGGAATTGCGGCTTTCGAGGCTCGCCCGTGCGGCAGCGCCGACCTCTTGCCAGCGGCGACGATCGTAGGGAAAGACATCTGCTCTGCCCCAGCCCGTCGCGCGACATATTCCATCTCAGCCGCTACTTCGTTCTCGGTCACACCCGAACGGATTACCTCGAGCGCCCGCTCAAACAAGCTGGCTCCCAGGACGGCTGCCGTTCGCAGGAGCCCAATTTCGTCCGCATCCTTCACCATCCGGTCGCGCTCGACCAGCCCTCGGGTCTCTCGCAGCCTGAAGTTGGATCGCAGAAGGCTAGCGATTTGCGAACGAGCAGAGACCGTCATGTGCTCGCTCTCAATCCCCAGCCTGCGCGCTTTCTGGCGGCCAACTTTGCTCCCATTCTCCAGCAACCACTCGGCAGCAGCCGCCAGTGGCGGCCTGCGGTCGATCACGATCCGCGCTCCCCGGATCTCGGCACGAGCCTGTTCGGTGTAGCGCCCGTCGGTAAAGAAGACCGCCCTGGTTTCGAGGATTGCCAGAGCCCCGGATGTTCCCGTAAAGCCGCAAAGGTATCGAATGTTGGGAAGATGGGTGACCAGCAGCGCATCAAGGGAGTTGCGATCGAAAACAGCCTGCAGTTTCTTGAGTCGGCCTTTGTGATCCACGCTAAGAGTTTACCAAGGCGAAGGATGAGGGGCATCCGTTTCGGACTCCGTGTGATTGTGCTAAATTTCTCAGCGTCCTCCGCGCTCCGTGCTCTGCAATTCAAGATTTGGGGGTCCGACGTTGACGTTAAACCTTAAAACGCGGGTGCGCGGAGAGAGCCGCAGAGAACGCCGAGACGAGGGTCCCTTTTGAAGCCGGGTTTTGCCCGTCCCAAAACAAAACCGCCGGTTCCTGACAGATTCTTCAGGAAACCGACGGCTGTCTTTACTGCTAACTTGTGGCTAGGTCTGGATGACTCGAGGAGTGATGAAGAAGATCAGCTCCTGGTTGGTCGTGCTGACGCTAGTGTGTTTGAACAGGTTGCCCAACCATGGAATGCTGCCCAGGAGCGGAACCTGATCCACGTTGATGGAGTTGTTGGTCTGAATGACGCCGCCGATGACCACCGTACCACCGTCGGTGACCAGGACCTGCGTCGTCGCCTGCTGGGTGATCAAAGTGGGGTTGCCGTTTACCGTTTCGCCGAAGTCAGGCGTAGTGTTCTCGACGTCGACGTTCAGGAAGATCGTGCCTTCCGAGGTGATCTGCGGTATTACGGTCAGCCTCAGGAAAGCGTCCACATAGGTTACGGTTGGTGGGCCGCCTAACTGCGCCTGAGTCACGATGGGCACGCGCACGCCCTGGCGGACCAGAGCCTGAATGTTGTTCTGCGTGACCACCCGCGGACGGGACAAGATTTTCAGCAATCCGCGCGACTCGTCCATGGTCAGAATGGCATCGATTCGTATGGAGGAGCTGGCATTCAAGAACGAAAAGCCGCTCGTCGGGCCAGTTGCGCCCAGGTTCGAGAACAGCGGAATCTGCGTTCCTGTGGTGGCCGTCGGTTGCGTGGTTCCGATGATCGGATACTTGGGAATAATGCCGAAAGTCGACAGTGGCGAGGTGCCTGCGGCCGACGCGCCGCCGACTGCGGTAGCAGCGTTGCCCCAACCGAATCCGAGCTGAGTACCGATTTCCCGCGCGAAGCTGCGGGTTGCGGCTACCACGCGGGCTTCAATTTCCACTTCCTGCGTCTTCCGGTCGAGCTGCGTAAGTAACCGGTCGATGTTTGGCATCACGGCAGGGATGTCCGAAATAATGATCGCGTTGGTGCGTTCGTCGGCGACTGCGTCCCCGCGCTGCGACAGGAACTTTTTCACCGTCAGCAGAACGTCTTTTGCGTGAGCGTAGCTCAGGAACCGCGTGACTGTCTGCTTATCGACTGCCAGTGCTTCGGCTTCCTGTTCCGCCCTGCGTGATTCGGCCTCATGACGCAATGTTTCCAGAGTCGCGATACGCAGTACGTTGCCATCGAGCTGCCGGGCGAGGTCGTTGTTCTTGAGCACGATATCGAGTGCCTGATCCCACGGCACATCGTCGAGCACGATGGTTAGAGCACCTTTGACGTTCGGATCGAGAACTACGTTCAATCCGCTGATCTCATGGATCAGGCGGAAGAAATCTTTCAGATCCACATCTTTCAAGTTGACCGAAATCGGTTCGCCGGTGTATTTGGGAGCGCTGATCGGGTTGACTACGTGGCTCTCGCCCTTTCCCTCTGCGGCCAGATTCACTGCAGGTTGGATGGGCTGAAGAGCGGTCTGTCCGTCCTGGGGCTGCAGGGCCGCGCTCGGCGTTGGCAGTAAATCTCCTTCGGGCTTGTCTACGAATTTTGCTGCCGCGCCAGCCGCTCGGTCTGAGGGAGCGGTCTCGTCGGCGGTGGCTTTGTCGTCCGCTTTCTTCTGCCGGTAAGTCGGCTCAACGAAGGCGAAGTTGGTGGCGGCGGTCGGCTTGGAACTCTTATCGTCAGCCAGAGCCGTGGCCGGAACTGCAGCGGGAGCCAGGGATGCCGGCGTCGGATTGCTTAGTGCGACGACCGTCCCAGACGAAGCTGGCGAAACCGCCGAGGCCGTGGTTTGCGGCTTTGCTGGCGGGGGAGCCACGGCATTTGCGCTGTTCTTAGCGGTGGCGGGGTGCAGTTTCACGATGATTCTGTTGTCGGCGCTTGGAAGCAGTTCGAACTGGCAAGCCTGCACCAGATCGATCACCACGCTTGTGGTCGGGGGCTCGTGACCATCGCTGCCGATGCGCACGCCCTTGACCCCATCGCTGCCCACGCTGATGTGGCTCTGAACGGTGGCTGCCACGGTGTTCGGCAGAGTCACGAGGACGCGCGCGGGCGAGCCCAACGCGCTAACTTTGGGCGTGACCTGTCCGCGGGCGGTGATCTCGACGCTGATTCCGTCATCCGCGTGCATTACGTCCACCTTCTGTACGGTGGCACGCGTGTCCGCGCCTGTGCTCGTGCTCTGAGCCTCGGCGCCTGCGACCAGGGCCAGGATCAGCAGCGGTAGCCAAACAGCCAGCAATTGCTTTCGCATTTCCCTTCTCCCCACGGGCGCGCGTTTTGCTCGCCGCGTGATCTGTCTTTCAAAATTTCGTTGCCGTACTCGCCGGATCGGCCCGGCTGCCTTCACCCCGCTAAACCGCCGGGGTTGTAATCTTCTTGGTGACTTCCCGCGTGAACGATTTTCCTAACTTGTCCTGCAGAGTCTCTTTGAAAACAATCGAGTCGCCGGTGATCCTCACCACATATCCATTGAAGACCGGATCGTTTTCGCGCAAGAAGTAGGCCTTGTTCATGGCGTTCATCACCACCGCGATCATGCCCCCATCCGACTTAACGATTCCCGTCAGAGCGATCTGGTCGACCGCCAGGCAGCGCTTGCCGGCGCTGCATCCCGAGCCGCCCATGCTGTGGTTCACCACTGGACTCAGGAACGGATCGCGTCGCCCTCCGGCCATGCTGATGGTCGGGTGCGCGTCCTTTTTGGAGTCGACCGGATTCTTTTTGTCTTCCACCGCAACCGCCGGTTTTGCCGGCTTCGGCTGATTCACCGCAACCGTCGTGGTTTTCTTTGGCGTAACCTTTGGCGCGATTGGTTTGGAAGTCGCCTTCGACGCGGGCGCTGCCGTCTGCACTTGTGTCGTTCCCGGCTGCGTGCCAGCGGCTGGCTTTGCGGCCGCTGCTTGTGGCTGCGCGTTCTGTCCTTGTGAAGCCGCCAGCGCGGCGTTCGTCGCCGCCGTGTTCTGCTGCTGCGCCGAGACCAGCTTGGCCTTGGTGGTGTCGATGATGCTGGGAGTCTGCGCTCCGGCAGTTCCCAATCCCATTCCCAGTATTAAGACTCCAGTCGCCAGCTTCATAAGCCTCCCTTACCCTTGACCGGTGCGCCCGCGGGCGGCGTCAGGTCATGACTAAAGAACGTCGTCGCTTCGCAGACCGCCACGATGCTTTCGTTGGGCGCGTATTGATAGGTATGCTTCACTTTGGCATCGCTCGGCTTCTTGGTGGTTGCAACCAGCAAGCCGGACATATTCACGATCCGCTCCAGCTTTCCCACCCGATCGAAGAAGTTCAGCACCGAGTAATAGGGGCCATCCAACTCGATTTCGAACGGCACCTCGGTATAGAACTCGCGACTCGAAACTGGTTGGGCGGTGTAGCGACGAATCTCGATTCCAGCTTTCAGAGCCTCCGCGTCCAACATCTTGATAAAACCGTCGACTTCCTTTTCGTCAGGCACGATGCGGCGTTCGATTTCCAGCTGCTGTTTCAGATTCGCCAGCTGGCGCTCCATGTCCTTGAGCTTGGGCGCGTAGGATTCGAGCTCGGCATTTTCTCGAAGCTTGAGATCCAGCGCCGATTGCGCCTGCTCATTCGCCGCCCGCTGGGACTTGAACAACGTGAAATGCAATGCGGCGGTGATCAGCGCTGCCCCTAATACCAGGGCTGCCCACTGCTTGAGACCCGATAATTCGCTAAAGTTCCCCATATTCCCCCGCCTTTAGGACTTTACTTTCTCGCAGGTCAGAATGAATGAAAACGCCTGCATTTCTTTATACGTCTCGTCCTGGAACGTCTCTTTGATTTCAATGCTCTTGAAATAGCCCGTCTTTTGCAGATTCTGAATCAGCGAGGCCACGGCATCGGCGCTCAGCGCCATTCCTTCGATATCCACACTGCCGCCCTGATCCTTCATGGTGTTGAGCCACACCGCTTCGGTTCCGTTGATGGTGTCCCCGATGGTGTTGAGGAGATTCACCGGCCCGGCCTGGTTAGCCCGCAACTGATCGATCACATCGACCCGGCGCTTGTAGCTTTCGGCCTGGCGCTGCCGTTCCAGATAGCGTGCTTTGACGTCGGCCAGTTCTCGGTTGTGCTGCTCGGCGACCGCCATCTTCGTGGCGATCTGCTTTTTCTCTTTGTCGAGGCGATACCAGTACATCCAATTGAGGGCGCCCGCCAGCACCAGCACCAGCACGACTTTCAGCTTCGGAGAGCCGACCTCGCCCATCTCCATGACCGCCGCTGCCGAAGCCGCGGCGCGCTTGTTTTTCGGTTTGGGTTGTCCCAACAGGTTGATTCGGATCATAAGTTTTCAAAACTCCTTAAGGCCAAACCCACCGCAACCGCCAACTGGCCAGCGTTCTGCTCGATCAGTTCCACTCCCGGTCCATCGACTGGCGGCGCAATCTTCTGGAAGGGATTGAAAATTTCCACCGGCAACGAGAACTCTTGCCGCAGCGCCTCGATCAGCCCGGGAACTTTCGAGGAACCACCCGCCAGATAGATTTTCTCGATGTGCTCGCCCGCTGAACTGGCGCGGAAGAAGTCGAAAGTCTTCTGAATCTCCAGCACGATGATTTCAGTCACTTGCTGCAGGATCGGGGTCTTCGCATCCTCGCTTACCGTGCCGACCTTGTTTCCCAGCTTCAGCGACTCCGCGTCGTCAAAACTCAAATCCAATTCCTTCTGCAGCGAATCCGTGTACTGGTGCCCGCCCACGCTGACGTCGCGCGGGAACAGCGGGGTAGTGCCCTTCACGATGTTGATGTTCATGACGCTGGCGCCGAGATTCAACAGCGCCACCACCTGGCCGGGCGCCGGTTCATAGTTGTACTCGTAGCAGTTCTGCAGCGCGAGCGCATCAATGTCCACAATAGCCGGGGTCTTGCCGGCCATCGAGAGTACGTTGGTGTAGTTCAGGATCTTGTCCTTCTTGACAGCAACCAGCAAAACGTCCATCTGCGGGTTCCCGGCATCTTCTGAAAGAATCTGATAGTCGAGATTCACATCCGCCAGGTCGAAGGGAATGTGCTGCGCGGCTTCTTTCTGGATGGTCTCGGCCAACTCCTGATCGCTCATCGAAGGCAGCGAGATCTTTTTCACGATGACCGAATGCCCGCTTACCGCCGTGGCTACGCTCTTGGTCTTGATCTGATTGTCGGCGAACAGCTTGGAAATCGCGCTCGACACCGTGCCCGAGTCGACGATCATGGAATCCACGACGATATCCGGAGCCAGCGGTTCCAGGCCAAGGTGCGCGACTTCAATCCCATTGCGGCCTTTCTTCAACTCCACGGCCTTAATGCTCGAGGACCCCACATCCAGACCAACAATGGTTTTCGATCCGAATCCAAACATGTGCCCGCCTTTACTGTTGCCCAGCAGCTTTGGCAGCCGCCTTCGGTTTGTTTCTGCTCTTCGCTTCCATCTGGCTGGACTTCTCTTCCATCCACTGGTCGAGCTTCGATTTCTTGAAGCGCCAGCGATTGCCCAGTTTGAAAGCGGGAATCTTTTGCTCGCCTACATACTTGTAAAGCGTGTCCGGACTCACTCCCAGGTACTGCGACGCCTGGCGAATATTCATCACTTCCCGCGAGTCGGCCATAGTCTCGAAACCCTCTTCATCCCAACTCTCGTCCCATGCCGCTTATGGCTGGTGGACTAAATTGGAAAGAATTCCTCGCACAAAAACGCGTTCGAGTGAATTCAGGTGTCCCGAGCATATATCAGCCCTGAAAGCTCTTGAGCTAAAGGCGAATCTCCGCGTTTTACTGGGTTTTATGCCTGTTTTCTGGAAAGTAACCGAAAGGCGGTCAGGGCATATATCTATATGTGGTATTCAGATGACTTCACTCCACAATATGAAGTAGTGGCCCTGCGCGGGGAGCGCCCTAGTCGCGGGTACCGTAACTAAAGTACTAGAGACGGTACGAAGGTCGTGGCACATGCGGAGAAACGCCGTTATGCAACTGGTAAATCTCGGCAAAAAAGCCAAAGCAGGGGGCAATTCCCAGCTTCAAGGGAAAAATGGCCACGGTGGCGCTCGTCTCGATGGCGTTATACAGAAGCCCCGCACTTTCGTCGGCGACGCGAGGAATTCCCGCCTGACCATTAGAGCGTGATCCGCTACAAACTCGCTACCCGGATTCCGTCGCCGGACGGAAAATGCGGTAATCTATTCACCTCTTCCCCTGGAGGAAACATCTTGCGCTTTCTCGATCGTTTGCAACCTCTGGCTCTTCTCGCTCTGCGCTTCGTGATCGGCGCCATCATGATTGCCCATGGCTACGGCAAGGTATTCGGCGGATTTTCCCATGTTCACGACATGGTGCAACACCTAGGCTTCCCCGGTTGGACGGCCTATCTGTTGGCGGGAACGGAATTTTTTGGCGGCATCCTGATCATCGCCGGCCTGCTCACGCGCTTTGTCGCGGCGGCCATGTTGATCGATATGTTTGTCGCCATTTGGAAGATTCACTGGCACAATGGTCTCAAAGGGCCGGGCGGATATGAGTTCCCACTCTGCATCGGCGTCATCGCCCTCGCGCTCATATTTTTTGGCGCGGGTCCTATTGCGCTGGATAGCATTCGCAAGGGCGGCGGTGGGGGCAGAACAAAATCAAAGCCAATTAGCCGCGCCGCCTAAATCCTTTAGGGTCCAATCAGGTTTTTGATCTAGTCATCATCGGGATCGGTTGGCGTTCTTTTATCATTCAGGAAGAAGTTAGCGTCGAGCGGCGCAGGAATTGTGTGAAACACCAGCGGGGTTTGATTGTAATCGAAACAATCGGAGAGATCGCCGGTCCCGGGAAATTGGTCTGCGAAAAGAAGTGTGGCAGTTGGAGCAATCTGGCTCAAGCCGAACGTGTTTTCGATAAATTTCAGCGTGCTGCCAAACTCGTAGAAGGTATGAGAGATGTAGTTTGCCTTGGCATAGGGCGAAATCACGATCAACGGAACGCGAAAACCGATTTCGTAGTGATTTAAAATCAAAGGGGGTACGACGTGATCGTACCACCCGCCCCAGTCATCCCACGTAATGAGGATGGCAGTGTTTGCCCAGTAGGGACTGTTTCCGATTGCGTTGACCACCGACGCCACCCACGATGGTCCCGAACCGTCCGTTGTTACCGGATGATCGGATGCCTGCCCGCTGGGAATCACCCAACTTACCGCCGCGAGCTGATTGTTGCTGATGTCCGTCAGTACCTGGGCGGAATTGAGCACGACGTTGTTGGTCCAATCCGAAGCCGTGCAGGCCGTGGCATTGGGCGGAGGAACGTTGGGACCGCACATGTGGGAAATAGCGTTGGGAGCCGTCCAGATGGATCCAGCCGACGGTGCGTAATACTTCCAACTTATATTCTTGGCATTCAGCAGATCTGTGACCGTGGGACGATCAAAGCAGGGATAAACCTGTGTTTCCACGCCAGTCGCAGGATCAATGGCTGCGGCAGTTTCGGTTGGGGGAGCAGTACAGCCGGTGTCGTTATCTGAGTTGCCAGACGTAAGTGCGAGCGGTAGTTCGGCATTTAATAAATTGCTGTTTGGCTGTCCAGGAGGGGCCAGCGAGGAACTACCCGAGATCAGGTACTGATGCGCCGGAAAACTCGGTCCCTGATTGGATTGAAACATGTTGTCAGCAAAGGTGTATGTTTCGGCCATCTGGAAATAGGGCGCTACGTCGCTTTGCTGCACATACGCGTAAGAATAGTTACCCAAGCCGTTGAGGCAATACGTTCCCGGTTTAGCGCATTTCGACACAATCTCGTAGGCGCCGTCCATTTTTCCGTTATCGTACATATCCACAAAAGCGGGGATGTGGGAGTGATCCGGATCGTAAGTTTGGCAATTATCGGGAGGACAACCCAGCGGGACTGGTGATAACGGGATATGGACGCCGGGTTGCGCTGCGCTGATCCCGTAGTTTTGAATGTTCGCGCCAGCCGCAATCAGCTTTGGGTCTTGAAACAGGTTGTCAGGGCTGCGATTCTCCTGGAAAATGACTACGATGTGCTGAATGATGGATTGCACTGCCAGGGTCAGCGGGGCGCTCTGGTTGGTCGAACCCGAAGTTCCCTGGACGCTGAGGGGATAGCTGCCGGGGGTAGTTCCTTGCGAAGTGGCGACCGTGAGCTTCGAGCTGCCAGAACCCGCCACCGATGCGGGATTAAATGAGCAACTGGCTCCGCTAGGCAGGCCTGAGCACGCCAACGACACAGGGCTATCGAATCCAGCAACGTCTGTGACCGTTACCGTAGAGGTCGCCGCGCTGCCTACTGTAACCGTGCCTGGTGAGAGTGGGGTGGCGGAAATCTGGAAGTTCGAGGTCGCTTGCGAGGGTGACGATCCCCCTCCGCAGGCAAGCAAACCTGCGGTAGCTGCGAGCGAGACACAGACTCCCATGATCCGGAATCCAGTCATGTTTCTCTCCTTGTCGGCACAGGACCGCGCGCCGGAATTTCCAGCCGCGTCTCGCCGAAATACACTGAACGGGTCTACGCTTGGATGTCCTGGCGCTAGCTGCGGATTGCCCGGCATCCCAGATTCACCCCTACTCTCTCAATACTAACCCGCAGAACTCTGCAAGGTTGCCCGTTCAAGCCGCTCATGTGGCAATTTCTCCGGCATTGGCAGCTGCTCTTTCGCCTCGGCCTGTAACGCAAATGGTTTGCATGAAAGCGAGAAAGAAGGAGGCCCCCTAAAATTTCGCGGATATTTTGTCTTCCCGAGTTTCTTTGCCGCAACTTGGGTTTGTACACGTCATTGAATCATCACCAGTGAATCGAATGGTGCGGGTATGAAAATTATCAAAGCCTCGGAGATGGGCATAGGTCCGGCCGAGAATCGCACGAAGCCTATGGTCGCTTTCGTTATCGCTTGCATAATCGTTCTCGGCAATGTTCAAATGACGTCGGCACAAACTGCCAGATTGCTTCCGACCGCTAGCGGAACTGGCGCCTGCACGGACATCATGGCTTATGGCGGCTCACCGGCGAACCGTGACAACGGGGCTGCCTTGGCCGCGGCGCTGAAAGCGTCTTCCGGCGACGGACGCTGCGTCTATTTTCCGCCGGGTCGGTTTACGTTCGCATCGAACTTCAAGTTCATGTTGCCAAACGGCAGCGCCTCAATCACGCTGACAGGTGCCGGGGCAGACGTTACCCAGCTCTACTGGCCCGCGGGTGGAGGCCTGACCATCGATTATGTCGGCGCACAGAACTCAGTCCATCTTCGCAACCTATCGCTGACGACCGGCTCGGTGGGTGTTGGAACGGCGGTTTTGCTGAACCAGACGAACGGCGACGTTGGCGTGGCTGACAATGCCTTGAACGAGTTGTCCGGTGTTACCATCCGCGGAGCTGACGGCTATAGTCAAAACGACTATTGGGACCGTGCCGTGGAAATTAAACAAATTTGCAACGTGAATCTTGTGGGGCTCGTCATCTCTGGCCCAGGCGGGGCCGCCTACTCCGACAAGGGCATCGGCGTCGTGCTGGAAGGCAGCACCAGTAATCCGGCCGTCGTGTTCAACGTCACGGGTGCAACTTTCGATTATCTGTCCAAGGGAATTGTCTACGGTCAACAGGTGCAGGGGCTCACTGTCTCGCAGTCGAATTTCGTTGGCGATGACTATGGAATTTATGTTCCATCAAATATCAGCGGTCTGGATCAACTGACAGTAGTTGGCAGTCAGTTCAATTGCGCAACCGCTGGCATCTATGTCGGCAGCAGTCTTTCGAACACGCTGTTCAGCGCGAATCTGTTCATCGTGCCGAACACGGGAAGGGGAATTCATCTGCAGCAAGCCTATCTTTACAGTGCGGTGGGCAACTCGTTTAATATTGGCACGGCGCAAGGTAAGACTTATCCAATCGCCATCGAGGTCGGAAGCACGGCGGGCGGCGGGACTATCACAGGAAATCTGTTTGACAGCATGGTTACTGCGATCCTTCTGGATCGCACCTCGAGCGGCGCCAACGTTCAGTCCAACGAATATTCAAATGATTTGACCACGGTGAACAATCTGGGAACCGGTAACACCGTTGGCGGCGGAACGCCGTAGTCGCCCGATGGGTGGGCCTGTTCGCCTTTGAGCTTATAAGCCGACGTGCGCTGGATACTGTTGTTTCTTGGAAGTGTCGCCACCGGAGTGTTGACGACTGTATCCTCGCTGACATTGCTGTTCATATCGATCTATCTATACGGCAGGTACATTCTCAAAATGCGGGGGGTCGTAGCTTGGGACCCATCTCATTGTTCGGCCGAGTGGGCGTGGTCGCCATTCCACCGCTAATCTTCGGACTTGGCTGCGGCGTGGGATTCTGGTTTCTCAGCAAGCGGCTGCATGCCTAGTCAGCGAGTCCCAGCAGGCAGTCGATTAACAACCCTGCCATTTACACGTCGGCAGCCGGCGAAAGAAATTTCTTTTATAGTACGAGCACATTCTTGCCCGTCGATCTTAACGCTTGGTCAAAGGTGATGAGTTTCAAACCCGCGACCGAAGCAAATGCCAGAAGATAAGCGTCGGCCCAAACCTTGGGAGATCGACTGGACAGCCGTGAGCGCGCGCGGAACTCCCTCTCGATTTCCTCTGGTTCGGGAAGGAAAATGACCCGGTCATCAGCCCAAACGCGATCCCATAAATTCCAGGCTTCGGCCATCGATTTCGTGTCCCTCCCCATGATCTACTCAGTTGTGAGAAGCCTCAAAACGGTGATCTGAGTGAACCGGCAGAAGTGAAACTCTTGGTCGCCGACTTCCGTAAACCATGACCGGGCTCGTTCCGAATGCACGTGTCGGCTCCACAGGAGCGCCAGCCAGACGTTCGCGTCAAGGAAATTCAAGGTGTTCATAGATGTTTTCACTGGTCACATTTACCTTTGGACCTGCCGAAACGATGAGCGGGAATCGCACCCTTTTGGAGCGCGGCCTCTGGCCCTGCAAGAGAACGGTTTTGACACCGGCGAGCACAAGTTCTCGGATGGAGAAGCATCTGGCGGCCGCCCGCTCTTTTAATTTGCGGTATAGAGGCCGCGGAATGTCGATCGTCGTACGGACTGATTCCTCCTTCATAGAACGATTATTCCACGTTTGCCATAAATATGGCGCACCGAAGTTTAAACACGGTTCAGCGGTCGTTTCGAAAAGGATGAGCGGGCTAGCGCTGTGTCCTGATCCAGCAGTGGGAATCTGCGCGCGCGCCGCCCCGATCTCAGACGTAGGCTGATTT
The DNA here is from genome assembly GCA_050012915.1 of Terriglobales bacterium. Taxonomy (GTDB): domain Bacteria; phylum Acidobacteriota; class Terriglobia; order Terriglobales; family Acidobacteriaceae; genus JABDBE01. The sequence continues at coordinate 18,869 of JBEKGG010000020.1, forward strand.
TTTGCCGCCGGGTACAACGCAAATGGCTTGCGCGAGCGCGAAAGAACAAGGCAACACAGGCCGACGTCGTCAGTACTCAGCCAACTCCTTCATCGCCCGCAACAAATCCTCAGCTTGAGGCAGGATTGCATCTTCTAAAATCGGCTGATAAGCCACAAACACATCTTTCGCGGCTACACGGCGGACGGGCGCATCCAGATGATCAAATAACTGGTCGGCGATGCGGGCCGCGATCTCTGCGCCGTAGCCCCAGCTCAGAGTATCTTCATAAGCGAGCAGGGCGCGATTAGTCTTACTGACGGAATCCGCAATCGTCTCCCAATCAAACGGATTCAGGCAGCGCAAATCGATCAACTCAACCTTGACTCCCTGCTCGCGTTCCAGTTTCTGTGCTGCCTGCAAAGCCCGCGGCACGACTGCTCCGTAAGTGATCACGGTCAAATCCGTTCCCGCCTGCACGATCTTCGCCTTGCCAAACGGAATCGTGTAATCCGGCCCCGGATACGGCACGCGGCCATAAGTCTCACGATAGAGCCGTTTGTGTTCGAGAAACAAAACCGGATCGTCGCAACGAATGGCCGTACGCAGCAGACCAGCGGCATCCAGAGCATTGGACGGGAACACCACATGGATTCCAGGCGTGTGGGTGAAGATGCTCTCGCCACACTGCGAGTGGTAAATCGCTCCGCCCGTTAAATATCCGCCGATCGCGACCCGAACCACGCACGGCGAAGAAAATCCGTTGTTCGAACGCCAGCGGATCAGCGGCAACTCATCCCGCAGTTGCATCATCGCCGGCCAGATGTAATCAAAAAACTGAATCTCGACCACCGGCTTCATCCCGCGCGTAGCCATGCCAACAGCTCGTCCCACGATGTTCGCTTCCGCCAGGGGCGAATTGAACACGCGGTCGGAGCCGAACTCGTGCTGCAAGCCGAAGGTCAACTTGAAAACTCCGCCTTTGCCTTTGATCAACTTTTCGCTCAGATATTGTTCACGGCTGGCATCGGCCACATCTTCGCCGAAAATCACAATGCGCTCGTCCCGCCGCATCTCGTCCCGCAGCGTGGCGTTGATCAGATCGGCCATCGTCTTCGGAGCGGCCTTCTTGCCGTCCGCAGCCAGCGCAGCGGAAGCCGGCTCTGCCTGCAACGCCGAAGAAGTCGGATCCAGATCGGGCGAATAAATGTACTGCATGATCGTGTCCGGCGTAGGCGGAGCCGCTTCCAAGGCCTGATCCACCGCAACCTGCAGATCGTCTTCTACTTGCTTCTCGAGTTTATTAATGCCCTTTTCGTCGAGGATGCCTTCGCGAATCAAAAACATCTGCATGCGCGTAATGGGATCGCGCGTGGCATCGCGCTCGCGTTCGGCGTCGGGGCGATAAAGCCGCTCGTCATCAGAAAGCGAATGCGAATAGGGTCGAATCACATGCGCATGAATAAATCCCGGCCCCTCGCCGGCCCGGCAATACGCCACGGTCCGCGCAAACGCCGCATAAGACGCCACCGGATCGGTGCCGTCGATTTCTTCGAAATGAAAATTCGGAAAACCCGCGACCAGCCGCGAAATATTTCCGCCCGCCGTTTGCACTTCGACGGGCACTGAAATCGCGTATCCGTTGTCCTGCACTACGAACAAGACCGGCAACTTCCGATTCGACGCGGTGTTCATCGCCTCCCAGAATTCGCCTTCGCTGGTGGCGCCTTCGCCGAGAGAAACGTAGGTAACTTCATCGCGCTGGAACTCGACATCTTTAAATTGCCGGTAATCGCCGTCACTCGTCTTCGCAGCTTCCGGATGGCTCGCGAAGTAGCGTCCGCCTTCAGCACAACCCACTGCCTGCAGAATCTGCGACCCCGTGGGCGACGATTGCGTGACGACATTCAACTCCGGAAAGCTCCAGTGCGAAGGCATCTGTCGCCCGCCCGATTGCGGGTCAGCAGCTGCGCCAACGCCCATCAACAGCATGTCGAGAGGCGTCGCCCCCAAAGCCAGGCACAGCGCGCGATCGCGATAGTAGGGATAAAACCAGTCGTAGCCTGGCTTCATGGCGAAACCCGCGGCGAGACCGACGGCCTCGTGACCTGCGCCAGAAATCTGGAAGAAGATTTTCTGCTGGCGCTTGAGCATGATCTCCCGGTCGTCTACGCGCCGGGAGGTGTACATGATCCGGTAGGCCTCAATCAGTTGCTCACGAGAAAGACCCTCGTAGGTCTTGCCCGTGCTTCTGATTTTCTCGTCGGCCACTCCTGCCGGTTTAGGATCTGTTTTGGTCGCCATCGCGTTTTCCATTGTAAATCGAGAGCGATGATTGGGAATAGCCATCAGCTTTCAGCTCTCAGCCGAATCGCCCTCAGAAACCGGCGAGCTACCCGAACTGTCGAACCATGCCCAGATGCACTTGCGTCCCGGCTGACAGCTGAAAGCTGAGAGCTGACAGCTTCCCCAAATCATTTATCCTAAGAACGATGATCAAATTCCACCGCCAATTCGATCCCCACCAAATCAAGCTGCTGATCTTCGATCTCGACGGCACTTTGATCGACTCCCGGCTCGACCTCATCCACTCCGTGAACGCGATGCTCAAGCATCTCGGGCGGCCCGAACTCTCCGGCGACCTGATCGCTTCCTACGTGGGCGACGGCGCTCCGGCCCTGGTTCGTCGCGCCCTGGGCGATCCCAACGACGAAAAGCTGCTACAAGAAGGACTCGACCACTTCCTCGCCTACTATCGCATCCACAAACTCGATCACACCCATGTATACGATGGCATCAAGGAAATGCTGACTGCGGTTCGCGACCGCAACGGCATCCGTCGCCAGATGGCCGTTCTTACCAATAAGCCCGTGAACCCTTCGCGAGCGATCGTGGAGGCACTCGGTCTCGCCCAATTCTTCACCCACGTTTATGGCGGAAACAGCTTCGCCACCAAGAAGCCCGATCCGGAGGGCGCGCAGACCATCTTGAACGAAACGAAAAGCACCCCGGAAGCGACTTTGATAGTCGGCGATTCTTCCATCGACATCATTACCGGCCGCAATGCCGGCCTTTGGACTTGCGGCGTAACTTATGGCTTCGCACCGCACACGCTTCGCGACGCCTCGCCCGATGTCACCCTGGACAAACCGCACGAACTGGCGGAATTGCTGAGCTAATTCGCCGATGCGCGCAAAATAACTTTTCCCGGTCACAAATGCAATCCGAATTGCCACGGCGTCCGTACTCCATGTGTGCACGGATCCCAAATCATGTCTGTGGAGGAACGCTATGAAGATGTCAACTTTTTGTCCGACGCTATGCTTGGCCATCGCCGCGATTGCCGCAACCGCCCCCGCGCAGCAACCTACCGCGATTAAGCCCAATCAAACCCAGGGTTTTGGAGCCGGGAAACTCCTGACCTTTACCTACACGCAAAGCTTCGATTGCATAGACCAGCCCCTTGACGACCTAAATTTCGACAAGATAAAGGCGGAAAACGAACCAGCAGAATTTCAAGTCCCAATCTGTCAGGCCGGAACCGATCCCACGATAAACCCGCCCGGACAAGCCGGAAAAGCTTCCAAAACAACCGCCCCGATTTACGTGCTGGTGCCGATGTTCTCGGTTGATAAGGACCAGAATCCTAACGACGCAATCTCGTGCAAGGGAGTCGTCGAAGGCACAATCTGCGGTCCGGCATTGGGCAAAGTGCTGATCAAGTTCTTTGGCGCACTCCCCGAGGCTTTCAAGGCCAGCCCAAAAGTGTTTTCACAGTGCCCCGACCCCGGCAAGAAGCCAGGCACTTGCACCATGCATGCTTCAAGAATTGATCTGGCGCCGGTTCTGGCGGCTCTGGGATACATCAACAATCCTCCTAGTGCGAACGTCTTCGTGCCAGACCCCAACCACAGTCACGTACTCGCAGATCATGACATCAACGATCCTGCAATCTGGTGGCAGGTCATTCCGGTCCTCGTGCTGGATCAGAGTGATTGGCCGCCACAGGACGGAAGCAGCGGAATTACGTCGGTAACGGCGCTAAAAGCGGCTGAGAAAGCTGGCCAGGCTATCCAGGCGCCCTCCAATTTCTTCCTGTTCTTTAGTTCGCAGAGCATGGCGGACATGCACATGAACTAATCAAACCAATCGGACCTGATCATTCATGAACGAGTAAAATGATCAGGTCTGGTCTTTCCTTTCTGAACCTCAGTGTCCTCCGTGGTTAACGTCCTTCGCCAATTCTCGCGATAAACTGAATTCAAGAATGACCAACTTCACCCCGGCCGAACTACGCAAACTGCGTATCCTGAAAACTCCCTACGGCATCCAGCGCTTTCTCGACGACATGCCCTACCACCTGGCCAACACCGCCTGGTCGCCGCGCCGCGTGTTGCAAGAAAACACCGCCCACTGTTTCGAGGCCGCAACCCTGGCCGCGGCCGCCCTGCGAGCCAACGGATACCCTCCGCTCGTCTTCGACCTCGAAGCCGAACACGACACCGACCACGTCCTGGCCATCTACCGCATCAACGGGCATTGGGGAGCACTCGCCAAATCCAACTTCACCGGATGCCGTTACCGCGAGCCCGTCTACCGCACTCTACGCGAACTCGCGCTGAGTTATTTCGATGTTTACTTCAACCTCCGACGTGAGCGCTCACTCCGAACATTTTCGCGCCCGGTCAATCTCGCCCGATTCGATGCCCGCGATTGGATGACCACTGATCGGCACTTATGGTTCATCGCCGAGTACCTGTTTACCATCCGTCATTACCCCCTGCTCCGCCCCGGCATGGCCAAGCGCCTGCATCGCCTGGACGACCGCTCCTTCCGCGCCGGCTTACTGGGCCGCGCCGAGAAATAGCACCCGGTACTGGGACAATATCCATGAATCCCCTGCTCCGCTCCGGTCTTGGCAGGCAATAGGGATGCCTCGCTTCACTCGGCACGACATCCCCAGACGCCTGTGGAAAATTTGGCAGCTAACCAGAACTCGCCGGAACCCGGCGTGTTCTAATCACGTAACATGAGGATGCCGCTCAGGTCCGCGCTGATCCTCGTTCTCGCCTGTAGCTGCGTCCTCGCCCAAGACAACGCTAAGACCCCGGCTCCCGCGCCGTCCCTTAACCAAGACCAAATTCGCGACCTCATTCGCCGCACTGCCCAGAACGACATGGAAAACGATAAGCGCCAGCGCGACTACACCTACATTCAGCGTGAAGAACAGCACAGACTCGATGGCAAGGGCGAAGTAAAATCCACCGAAACCAAAACTTCCGAAATCCTCGAAATCTACGGCGAGCAAGTCGAGCGCCTGATCGCGAAGGACGACAAACCGCTTTCCGAAAAAGATGCTGCGAAGGAAGAGGAAAAAATCCAGAAGCTCATCGACAAGCGCAAGGACGAATCCGAAAAAGACCGCGAGAAACGCGAAGAAAAAGAAGAAAAGGACCGTGAACAGGATCGCCAGTTCGTCCGCGAAGTGGCCGACGCTTACAACTTCACCTTCGTCGGCATCGATTCACTTTCCGGACGCGACACCTACGTCATCGACGGCGAGCCGCGCCCAGGCTACGAGCCTCATCTGAAAGAAGCTAAGATCCTGCCCAAGTTCCGCTTCCGAGCCTGGATCGACAAAGACGAATCGCAGTGGAAGAAGCTCGACATCCAGTGCATCGACACCGTTTCCTTCGGCTTGTTTTTGGCGCGCATCCACAAGGGCTCGCGTATCATCATCGAGCAAACCAGAATCAACAACGAAGTCTGGCTGCCCCAGCATATTAATGTGAAAGTCGACGTCCGCGTTGCCCTGCTGAAAGACTTCAACGTCAACGACGACATCACTTTCCGTGACTATAAGAAGTTCCGCACCGACACCAAGATCATCCCTGTCGGAGAATTCCAGCAACCACAATAGGTCCACAGACGTCGCCCCGGACGCACCGTCCGGGACCGTCGTCCAACACGGCGCACATCACACCCATCCCGGCAAGATATAATGTCTGCTCGAACTGTGGTTTTTCTGGTATCCGCCTAGTTGTCGTCTGCCGTGGGAACTTTTGACTGGGGTAACCCGTATCTGAGGATGTGCACCTTGGATCTGGTGGGTCTGGTGCACCGTGGAACCGGCCGGATATCCCGAACAACCGATCAATGAGCACTGATTTATGAAGACATGGAAAAAAATTGCGATTGGCGCCGGGGCGGCGGTTGTGCTCGCCGCCATCGTCGGTTTTACGGTTTATCAGAGCCACAAAAATGTGGTCACCGTCCAGACCGGCAAGGCGCAGCGGATGGATCTGGCCGCGGTGGTGAGCGCATCCGGTGAAATCAAGCCGAAGACGTATGTGAATATTGGCGCCAATGCTTTCGGAAAAATCACCAAGCTGTACGTCAAGGAAGGCGATCAGGTAAAGCGCGGACAGATGCTGGTGCAGCTCGAGAACGTTCAATCCGCCGCGGACATGGATGCGATGCAAGCTTCGCTCGATGCGGCGAAGACCGACTCGGTGGCGGCCGAGGCTGGGCTCAATACCTCGGTGGCTGATCTTAACCGGGCGAAGTCGGATGCGGAACGCTCCGACCTCGACTGGGGTCGAGCGCAAGGCTTATATAAAGATGCGTTGATCTCGAAATCGGATTACGACATGCAGAAGGCTACGCACCAGGCCGCTGTCGCTGGGCTGGCGCAGGCACAAGCACGGGTCGCCCAGGCCAAGGCGCAAAAAGACTCGGCGGATGGCCGCATTGAGCAGGCCAGCGCCAACCTGACCCACGCTGCCGATGTCTTGAAGAAAACCACCTATCAGGCTCCGTTTGATGGTGTAATCACGAATTTGCCGGTGCGCGAAGGCGAAACAGTGGTGGTGGGAATTCAGAATTCTCCGGGCAGCACTCTGATGACGCTCGCCGACCTTTCGGTGATCACGGCCGAGGTTAAGGTGGATGAGACCGACATCGTGAATGTGCAAATGGGCCAGCCCGCGCAGGTGACTATCGATGCGATTCCGAAGAAGACCTTCAAGGCCGTGGTAACGCAGATTGGGGATAACGCCATCGTGCGTTCGACAGGAGTCTCCACGTCGCAGCAGATATCGACCAGCCAGGAGGCGAAAGATTTCAAAGTCGTGGTGACCCTGCAGGATCCGCCGGACGATTTGCGTCCCGGTCTTTCAGCCACGGCAAAGATCACGACCGCAACCCGGGGGAACGCGCTCACCATTCCAATTCAAGCTTTGACCATTCGCCGCCAGGCCGACCTTGTTCCCAAGGATGAAAAGGGTTCGGTGCAGGCAGCGGCGCCCTCGAAAGACCTATCGAAAGACAAAGAGGAGATCCAGGGGGTATTCATTCTGCGCAACCATAAGGCTGAGTTTGTGCCCGTGGATACCGGGATCGCGGGAACCACCGACATCGAAGTGATGAAGGGACTCAAAGAGGGTGACGAAATCGTGACCGGCAGTTACAAGGTATTGCGCACACTGCGTCCGGGCAGTAGCGTGAAAGTGGATAACGCCGCGCCCAAGAAGGAAGAAGAAGACAGCAGTTCCTAAGTTTGGTCTAACCTTCGCGCCCATGGAGCGTCCAATGGAGAGCCGGCGAAGCGAGCAAAGATCGGAGCGCGGGCAAGTGTCCGAAGAGGAAACGGAGAAAAGCATGGCTACCGCAGAAGTCATCAACATCGCCCAACCCGTAGTGTCGTTCTCGCCCGAAAACTTCATGATCAGCACGCTGGATTTGTGGAAGACCTACGACATGGGTTCCGAGCAGCAGGTGCATGCGTTGCGAGGCGTGAATCTGAATATCCGCCGCAACGAATATGTTGCGATCATGGGCCCGAGCGGCTCGGGCAAGTCTACGTTGATGAACCTGATTGGCTGTCTGGACACGCCCAGCAAGGGCCAGTATTGGCTGAACAATCAGCAGGTCAGCGAACTGGATGACGACGAGCTGGCGCGCATCCGCAATAAAGAAATTGGTTTCGTCTTTCAGACTTTCAATCTGTTGGCTCGCGCGACTGCGTTGCACAATGTGGAACTGCCATTGATCTATGCCGGCGTGCCTGCGGAGGAACGCCAGGAACGCGCGAAAGCCGCGCTGGCGTCGGTTGGCATGGAGCAGCGCATGATGCACAAGCCCAATGAGCTTTCCGGTGGCCAGCGGCAGAGAGTGGCGATTGCCCGTGCGCTTGTCAATCGTCCGTCGATCATTCTGGCAGACGAGCCGACCGGAAATTTG
>JBEKGG010000021.1:0-27066 GCA_050012915.1 Terriglobales bacterium
TTACCTACACGCGACTTCGGCACTTGGCCTGCACTTCCACGGCTGCGATCTCCCCCGGCGACCAGGTAGACCTGTGCGCCCGCAGAAGGATTCGGATCGATGAAGAAGTTTCTGGTCATTTGCTTACTGGCAACCGTCACCCTGGCGTACGCAGACAATTCCAAGTTGTCTCCCGACCTGCAAGCGTCGAAGGCCTCGCATGCCGTGGTGATCGTGCAGTACAACCAGCAGCCTGGGCTGCTCGATCTGGCGAACATTACGAATTTGCTCGGCACCATCTTGAGCGATTTGCCTCTGGTGAATGGGATCGTCGCCGACCTGCCGCTGGCCAATATTCTTTCGCTGTCGAATCAGGCGAATGTCAAATACATCAGCCTGAACCGCTCAATGAGTCCGACGTTGAGCAATGCCGCGCCCGCGATCAATGCGTTTGCCGCGTGGCAATCCGGTTACACCGGCGCCGGAGTCGGAGTGGCGCTGATTGACAGTGGCGTAATCAACCATCCCGATCTTCACGGGGGCTTTCTCGGATTGCCCCGCGTGGTGTACAGCCAGAGTTTTGTGACCGGTAACTCGAGCGCGACCGATCAGTATGGTCACGGCACGCACGTCGCCGGCTTGATCGCGGGTGACGCCGCCAGCTCGACGGGTCCGCAATATTCGCGCACCTTCGAAGGCATCGCGCCGGGCGCAAACCTGATTAACCTGCGCGTGCTCGATCAAAATGGCGAAGGAACCGACAGCGCGGTTATCGCCGCGATTGCGCAGGCCATCACATTAAAAGGATTGTTCAACATCCGCGTAATGAATCTTTCGCTGGGCCGGCCGATCTACGAAAGCTACAAACTCGACCCAGTTTGCCAGGCCGTGGAAGCAGCCTGGAAGAGCGGCATCGTGGTGGTGGTTGCTGCCGGAAATGACGGACGCTATCAGCCGACCAACGGATATTGGACCATCAACTCACCGGGCAACGATCCTTTCGTCATCACCGTGGGCGCAACCAACACCCTGGGTACGCCCAGCCGCAATGACGATAAGATGGCCAGCTATAGTTCGAAGGGGCCAACCATCATTGACGATATTGTGAAGCCCGACCTGGTTGCGCCGGGCAACCTGCTGGTATCGTTGGCCGCGCCGGGCAGCACGCTTTACACCGGATATACCGGCAATCAGGTGCCCTACAGTTTCTACGTGAATGGCGGATCGAGCGCGTCCTCGACGTCGTATTTCACGCTCAGCGGAACCAGCATGGCCACCGGCGTAGTCAGCGGAGTGGTCGCCGATCTCTTGCAGAAGAGTCCGCAACTCACGCCCGATCAGGTGAAGGCACGGCTGATGTTGACGGCGTGGAAATCTCTGCCGACGTTCAGCAGCGTTTACGATCCGACCACGGGAATTACTTATACCGATCAGGACGATGTATTCACCGTCGGAGCCGGATACGTCGACGTGGAAGCAGCGCTGAACAGCACGGCTGTGGCAAACAAGTCGGCCATGTCTCCAACGGCACAGTACAATCCGAGCAATGGCGACGTGTCCATGAGCTCGAATCCGTCTGCGGTGTGGAACGAGTCGGCCATGTGGGGAAGCTCGTCGGTTTGGGGATCTTCCCAATTCGTCGGCGCAAACTCAGCCATGTGGGGATCGTCCGCGATGTGGGGATCTTCGGCTATGTGGGGCAGCAGCGCGATGTGGGGTTCGTCCGCAATGTGGGGTTCGTCGGCTATGTGGGGCAGCAGCGCCATGTGGGGAAGCAGCGTCTTCACCGGCGATCACAATTAGGTTAAAGCAGCGTCACTTCCATTGCTTATGACGTCATCCTGAGCCCCGCGTTTTCCAGCGGGGCTCATAGCCTGCCCCCAGCGAAGGCGAGGGGATCTCGCGCGCAGTACGCGAATCTATCCAACGACAGGTTGCGTTCCTCTCGTTCCAGCGTAGAATGTCCGCAACCGCCCTGACCTCAACCTGGGCGAACCCAGAAGACGAGGCAAAGACGACATGAGCGTAAGAACCAAACTGATCCTCGGAATACTCACTGCTTTGGCAATGTTTGTCCTCTCTTTTGCCATCCCCCGCGGAGGCCCGCTGCAGGAGGCCCAAGCCGCGCAATTTCCCGTGACCGTTGGAGTGTGGGCCATCTTCGTCTTACTCTTCGTGAAATTAAAATAATAAGAAAGAGCTGTCATCCTGAGGCAGCGGAGTTCCGGGCAAAGCCCGAAACTCCCAACGAAGCACCTATGCAATTTTCGATTCGTCTGACAAATATCTACTTCGTCGAAAATTTATACACGGTAGTCGATTCGAAGTGCTGTCCCGGCTTGAGCTCGGTCGTCGGGAAATTCGGATGGTTCGGCGAATCCGGAAAATGTTGCGTTTCCAGGCAGAATGCGTTGCGCCGGTTGTAGACCTTGCCATCCTTGCCATGAATGCCATCGAGAAAATTCCCGGTGTAAAGCTGGATGCCCGGCTCCGTAGTCAACACCTCCAGCACGCGCCCTGAATGCGGGTCGTACGCTTGCGCCCCCAGAAACAACGATCCCGGCGTTCCGTTACTCAGCACCCAATTGTGATCGTAGCCGTTTCCCATTTTTAATTGCTGATCATCCTGGTCGATGCGCGCGCCGATTGCAGTCGCAGTTGTAAAGTCGAACGGCGTCCCTTTGACGCTTCGCAGTTCGCCGGTCGGAATCGAGAATTGATCAATCGGAGTGAAGCGATCCGCTCGGATCATGATCTGCTGCTGCAGAACATCTCCGTTGCCCTGACCGGCGAGGTTGAAATAAGCGTGATTGGTCAGGTTGAGCACGGTGTCTTTGTCGGTGGTCGCGCTGTAATCAATCTTGAGTTCGTTCTTGTCAGTCAGCGTGTACACCACTTTGACCGGCAAGTTTCCCGGGAAACTTTCTTCTCCATCTTTACTCAGATAGGTGAGTTCGAGCGCTTGACCAGCGCTGCCCGAAACATCTTTCGCCGTCCATTCGCGCTTATTGAAACCGCCGTGCAAATGATTACCGCCGTCGTTCTTCGATAAGGTGTAGGTGTTGCCGTCAAGCGTGAACGAGGCGTGCGCGATTCGATTCGCATAACGTCCGACGGTAGCGCCGATGTAGGCTTTGCCAGTCGCGTAGCCGTCTAGCGTGTCGTAGCCGAGTACGACATCGTCGAGTTTGCCGCTGCGGTCGGGAACTTTCAAAGAGACAACAGTGCCGCCGTAGTTAGTGATCGCGGCTTGCATGCCGTGCTTGTTGGTCAAAATATATAAATCTACCTGTTGCCCATCTTCGGTTTTGCCAAACGATTGCTTTTGCATTTTCGATTTCGCCTCGGCCTGCAAACCAGATACAAAGATCGTCGCGATGAAAACAACCAGCATCATGATCATCGTTTTTCGGCGCATCATCATTCATCGTCTCCGCAGAAAAAACTTGTAGCAGACTGTATCGGCCCAACTACTTTGCGCTGGCCAGGGGTTCGATCTTGTCGATGACCACGGCATGCGAGCCGCCTCGCTCGTAGACTTTTCCGGTCGCCGTGACCTTCTGGCCGGCGAATGGCAGAAGCTTCCCGTTCTGACTGGATGAAGGCGTAGCGTCGTCGATGGGCCAGTAAATCGTTCCGTCGTCGGAGAGAATCACCAGCGGCGAACCCGCTTTGGCGCACGCCACCGCGCATTGTGAGCTTATGGGCTGCTTAAGATTCTTGGTAAACGTGCAAGCGGAGTCGATCACGTAGCCTTTGATTGTGCCTGACTGTCCATTGCCGGTAGCCGCGACGGCCACCGCGAACAGGCCAAGCAAGATCACCAACCGCATGCCAACTTTTCGAAGACGCATAGCGTTCTCCTTTTCGAAATTCTTTATAAGTCCTGTGTGCGGAACCACTCAGTAGACCACCGATTACGTCGCTCGCCAAGCCCTCGCAGTTTCTGGTCGTGGCTCAGTCTGATTGTCATCCCGAGCAAGCGTTCTTTGCGCAGCGAGGGATCTGGGCGAGCCGCGCGGTGCGTCGCGTACTTTGCGACGCAATAATCGCGCGATCGGCTCGCTTCATTATCAAAATCTAACCGAGCCACTACCCAGTTTTTCAATCTCAGAAGCCCGCGCCGGGCGTGATGCCCTCGCTCTCGACGCATTCATAGGTCTTGCCCGCTGCAAGCTTTTTGTATTCTTCGGTCCTTCCGTTGGGCCACTGGATGACCGCGCGTTCAATCTCATCACGCTTTCCCAAACCAAAAGTTATAGGCAGCTCGGACTGCGATAAATAGCTCGACCCGCTCTTGACCAGACGGGATTGCGTCGTGCCTTCATAATAAATCCGCACCATCGCGCCGATCGCATCGCGGTTGGATTGCTTTCCGACCAGGTGAAAGCGGATGCTCCGGTTCCCCGCGAGTTGATCGTTGCGGTAAAGATAGGCTGGACCGTCGTTAGTAGTCATGAGAACGTCGAGATCGCCGTCGCGATCAAAGTCGCCGCAGGCCAGGCCACGTCCGACTTTGGGCTGACGAAACGCCTCGCCCAACTCCGAACTTACATCGCGGAAGGTTCGCTTCCCCGTGTTCAAAAAAAACTGCGGCGGCTGTGCGTACCCCACGTTGCCGCGGATGTTCCGCACGGTTTCATCAATGTGTCCGTTGGCCGCGATCAGATCGAGCATGCCGTCGAGGTTGGCATCGAGGAACATGCAACCGAAGCCCAGCGTGGTTTTCGAAGGAAGCCCCACGCCCGCCTGAGTTGCGATATCTTCGTACGTGCCGTTGCCGAGGGCTCGATACAGCCCGATCATTTCATTGTCAAAATTCGTGATGGCCACGCCGGCCGCGCCGGAGTTATCGAAGTCGGCCGCGTCGACGCCCATGCCAGCGCGCGCCTTTCCATCGGCGCTGAAAGCGATCCCCGCCTCGACCGCGACATCTTTGAACCTGCCATTGCGCAGGTTGCGGTAGAGTTTGTTCGGCTGTGTGTCGTTGGCCACGAGCAGATCGGGCCAGCCGTCCTGATCGTAGTCGAGCATGGCTACGCCGAGCGATTTCGAACTGCTATCGAAGATGCCGCTGGTCGCGGTGACATCCTCAAACGTTCCATCGCCTCTATTGTGAAAAAGCCAGCAGGTTTCTCCGCGGTACGCCTCTGGTGTGCAGTAAGACTTATGCTTTCCGTCGAGGCTGCAAAACACGTCGTGCTCCGGCGCCCACTTCACGTAATTGCACACGAATAAATCAAGCCGGCCGTCGCGGTCAAAATCAAACCACAGCGCCGACGTGCTCATGGCTTGCCGCTTGCCGAGTCCGCTGGAGTCGGTGACATCCGTGAATGTACCCTTGCCGGTATTTTTGAAAAGCCGATTCTGCCCAACGCACGTGATCAGAATGTCGGGGAACCCGTCGTTGTTGTAATCGCCTACGGCCACGCCCATCCCATACATCTCTACATCGAGACCGGCCTTTCGAGTCACGTCAGTAAAAGTACCGTTACGGTCATTGCGAAACAGCGCGAGCGTGGACGCTTGCCGCTTGTGGCCGGGCCAGTCCATACCATTAATGAGGAGGATGTCCTGCCAGCCGTCGCCGTCGTAATCGAGAAAAGCGCAGCCGGAGCCGAGCGTCTCGGGAAGAAGCTTGCCTCCGTAGGCGCCGCTGTTGTGGTGAAAGTGAATACCGGCCGGAGTCGTAACGTCGACCAAGCGGAATCCGGGAGATGTTTCCGCTGCGGCCCCAGCGAATAATTTCAGCGGCAAGACCGAGGCTGAAGCCGCTCCAGCCAGCCCGCGCAAAAAAGATCGGCGGTTCACCGGATGTTCACCAGGCCGCTGCGAATGGCGTAGACCACGAGTTCGGCAGTCTTGTGCATTCCGAGCGCGTCCATGATATTCGCGCGATGAACCGCGACCGTGTTCGCGCTGAGGTCGAGATCGGTCGCAATCTCTTTGTTCGACTTGCCGGCGACGATAAGTTTCAGCACCTCGAGTTCACGCACCGTGAGTCCAGACTTTCCCTCACCCTTCAAAGTCGCAGTGCGAGATATTTGCGGATCGAGCACGATTTCCCCCGCTGCCACTCGACGGATGGCCGTCACCAACTCCATGTCAATCGCGCTTTTCAGAATGTAACCGTGAGCGCCGGCATCGATCGCCTGACGAACCCAGGTATCTTCGGAATGCATGCTCAACATTAAAATGTGCGTCTCGGGAAGTTTCTCGAGAATACGCCGGGTCGCGTCCAATCCGCTCAGACCGGGAAGAGCGCAGTCCATGACGATCAATTGCGGGCGCAGTTCCACTGCCAGCTTGACTGCCTCTGCGCCGTCACTGGCTTCGCCGACTACTGTAATATCTCGGGCGTCTTCAAGGATGCGCCGAAAACCGCGACGCACCAGGCTGTGATCGTCGACCAGCAGAACGGAAATCTTATTGGACATGCGGCTCCGCTTTTTCGATCGGGACTTTCAAACGAACCAACGTTCCCCCCTCCGCCGGCTTGAGAAATTCAATGCTCCCGCTCAATAACTCCGCGCGCTCGCGCATGGCAACAAGTCCAATGCCTGACCTGGCGGAGCGTTCCACAAATCCCGTGCCGTGATCTTCAACCTCAAGCTCCAAACTCTCCGGCCTGAAACGAAGCCGAACCCACGCCTGCCGACTTCCAGAATGTCGGGCAAGGTTGTTCAGGGCTTCCTGCAGAATACGATAAATATGAACGCCAACGCTGCCGTTCACCGGGAAGGGCGTTCCCGATTTCTCGTAGGATATTTCAATTCCTGCCTGCCTTTCCACCGTCGGAATGTACCAGTCAATCGTACTCTCGAGGCCAGCTTCGTCGAGCATAACCGGGTGCAGCGCCTGTGAAAGACTGCGGACTTTGTCGAGCGTCGACTGAGCGATCTCAGAGACTTCTCGCAGTTCCGCCCGCAACGGCGAATCTTCGGGCACGTGGTTCCGTGCGCGGCTGAGCATGGAGCCAATCGCAGTAAGGATCTGTCCGAATTCATCGTGCAGCTCGCGCGAAATATGCAGCAGCGTCGACTCCTGCGTGGAAATCAGTTTCTGTGCCAGTTCGCTGCGTTGCTCCGAGAGCGCGGCGAGCTGTGCGAAGAGCCGGCGATTGGATTGGATGAGATACAAACTGGTGAGCAGAATCGCGCCAAGGATCGCCGCGAAAAATATGTACACCTGCTTTTGCACACGATCGTAAATGCGTCCGATGCGCAGCGCGACCTGCTCTTCGCTTTCATTATTCTGGACCAGCAAGCGGGCGACGGCCGTGCTCAGCGCTGCCTGACGCGCCTGCAACGATATACGGATCTGGCTGCGCGCATCGTTTTCCTTGCCATCGCGAGCCAGTGCGAAGGTTCGGTTAGCGGCGTCCCAGAATTGCGCCATGGAATTGGTCAAGAATTCTCGTTGCTCGGGCGTGCGCTCGGCCACGGCGACTTGCTCTTCAAGTTTGAGTGCGTCGTCCAGGTCCGCGCGGATGCGTTCAAATTGCGCCGACCACGCAGTAAGCGGATACGGCTCGTCATTGTCGAGCATGTCGCGCATGGCCAGGGCGAGTGAATTCAAGTCATTTTGGATACGCAGGAGTTGAAGCGAGTCTTTACGGTTGCGGGCCGCAAGACCGTTCTGCAATTCGCGAAGGCCCGAAATCTGCACCGTGATGTACCACGAATAAGCCACGACCGCGGCGAGAGTGATGATGAGTCCCAGGAACAAGCCCGGGGTTGGGGAGCGGCCAGACGCGAGCGGGCGAAGCACGCTCCGAGCATATAACGCGGGCGAGCCAAGTTCCAACGCACCTCGCAAAAGATCACACTACTGCTTTCATATTATTGACCAGCGACCGCCAGCCCCTATAATCGCGTAGCTCTTGGAGTGCTCGCACAAACTTCAAATGAGGTAAAGAGCGATTGGCCATAAATCAAGCATCTTGGCGGAGAAAATTGCTCGCAACCCTGGGCGTCATCGCGCTGCTGTGGGTTTTCGCCTGCGGCGCACTCTACACCATCATGCGGCAATCGCCGGAAACTTTTGCCCGGGTCATGGCGCGAATACCGGGGCCAGTCGCGTTTCTCGTACTCCCATTTGAAAGTTTGTGGATGCGTGCTCGCGCCGGCAAACTGCAAGTTGGAGATCCCGCTCCAGACTTTACTCTGACGAAGCTGGACAAGAGCGCGCAAGTTCAGTTGTCAGCGCTTATCGCGCAGGGCCAACCGGTTGTGCTCATCTTCGGCAGCTACACTTGACCGCCCTTCCGGCGGGAGGTTCCCGCTCTCAACAAGCTCTACCAACAGTACGGAAAGCAAGTCGCGTTCCTGGTGGTCTACATCACCGAGGCGCATCCCAGCGACGTCTGGCAAATGCAAAGCAATATTAAGGACAACGTCGTCTTCGCCAGCCCCAGGAGTGAAGAAGAACGCAGTTTCGTCGCCGGCGCCTGTGTGCGCAAGCTGGGAATCGACATTCCTGCCGTGCTCGACGAATTTGGCAACTCCACCGAGCAGGCATACACGGCGTGGCCAGATCGACTTTATCTGATCGATGCCACCGGCCACGTGGCCTACAAAAGCAAGCCCGGCCCCTTCGGATTCGACGCAGAACAGTTGAAGAATGCAGTGACCCGAGTCGCGCAAGTTCACTGAAGACTTCAGTTTTTCTCGGTCGTCTCCAACCTGCCCCAACTCCAGGTATTATGCGAGCGCACCATTGCAAAGTCTGGTAACATTTTTGCCCAGCGCGCCGCGCCCCAAACCGGAGGAACTTACTTCCATGTTGAAAAAGCTTCTGTCTCTAGCCATTTTGTTCGTTACTGTGTGTGCGTTCTCCGCGCAAGTAGCTCCGACTCACTTCGATGGCAAAACCTGGTGGGACTATGTGAAGGTTCTCGCCGATGACAACATGGAAGGCCGCGAGACCGGCAGTGCCGGGCTGCAAAGGGCAGAAGCTTACATCGTCGATCAACTGAAAGTGGCAGGACTTCAACCTGCAGGGACTGACGGTTTCTACCAAACGGCAAAATTCGAATCGCGGCAGATTGTTGAAAAGGATTCCAGCCTCGCCCTCGTCCGCGACGGTAAAGTTGAGCCGCTCACCCTCGGCGAAGATGCTTACTTCAGCACACGAGTCGATCTTGCACCCAAACTACAGGCCCCGCTCGTCTTCGTGGGATACGGATTGAGCATTCCCGAGAAAAACTACGACGACCTCGCTGGGCTCGATCTCCAGGGGAAAGTCGCGGTCCTCTTGAACGGTCTTCCCGCCGATATTCCGGGCTCCCTCGGATCTCATTATCAGTCCGCTGCAGAACGCTGGAAGGCCCTGCGCAAAGCTGGAGCAGTCGGAGTCGTGAGCATTTCCAATCCGGTAACCATGGATATTCCATGGTCTCGTATGTCGCTGAGCCGCACCCGCCCCAGCATGGCATTGGCTGGTTCTGAATTCGACGAAACCCAAGGCGAGAAGCTGGTTGTGACTTTCAATCCCGCGAGTGCGGCAAAGCTTTTCGAGGGATCGGGGCATAGTTTCGACGAAATCCTGGGCTTGGCGAAGGAACGCAAGCAGCTTCCACGTTTCCCCCTTACAGCCTCGATCGATGCGAAAGCCACGGTTGAAAAGAAAAGCCTCGAATCGGCCAATGTGATTGCAAAGCTGCCGGGAACTGATCCCCAGCTCAAGAACGAATATGTCGTTCTCTCCGCCCACATTGACCACCTGGGCATCGGCGAGCCTATCAACGGCGATCGCATTTACAACGGCGCGATGGACAACGCCTCGGGAAGCGCTTTGCTGCTCGACGTCGCGTCTTCGTTGAAGAAATCGCCGGAGAAACTCAAACGCTCGATTTTGTTTCTATTCGTGACCGGAGAAGAAAAAGGCTTGCTCGGCTCAAAATATTTCGCTGCTCATCCCACCGTCGATCCGAAATCAATGGTCGCCGACATCAATGTCGATATGTTTTTGCCCATCGTTCCGCTCAAGGTTCTCACTGTGTTCGGACTGGCGGAGTCTGATCTTGGCGACATGGCCCGGGAAGCGGCGCAGGCTTATGGCATCAGCGTACAACCCGACCCGGAACCGCAGCGGAATCTTTTTATCCGTAGCGACCAATACAACTTCATCCGGCACGGAATTCCCGCGTTGGCGATGGGAGTTGGCGTTGCGCCTGGTTCTCCCGAAGAGAAGATTTTCAAAGACTGGCTCACCCAGCGCTATCACGCTCCTTCCGACGACTTGAACCAACCCGTGGACCTGCAAGCCGCCGCCCTGTATGAAGAGGTAATTCGGGGCCTTATGATTTCGGTTGCGCAGAACCCGCAGCGGCCGCAGTGGAAGCAAGACAGTTTCTTCCGCAGATATTCCCAGGCGGCCGCCGAGTAGGTCAGTCTAAAGAGATGATTTATTGCGGCGTCGCCGGAACGTAAACTCTATCCGCGCTTACAAGCTCTGCATTCGGCACTTCGGTCTGCAGTTTGATGCGCTCCATTCCCGCCTTTTTCTGCGGCTTGGCGATAAACGTCAGCAGATACTGATTATTCAGCTTCCGGCTTACGTCCGAAAGATAAGGAGTGAACGAAACCGGCGGAGCCGAGCCTGTAAGATAATAACCCTCGCCGCCTGTCTCGTCGGCAAGCTGAGAGAGATAATTCTGTCCCCAGTACGTCCGCCAATAACTGTGCCCGTAGTGCCCTTCGCCCGGCGTATAGATGGCATACACGATGACACCGGCGCGCTGGGCTTGTTCGATCACGGTATCGACATATGCGTCGTCCGGGCCGCTGCCCCAGTATCGGTCAATGCCGTCGGTAACCATGATGACCTCGCGACGTTCTGGGTTTTCCGGCCAGCGCTTGATCAAGTCACCAAGAGAAAAATATGGACTCGCGTTGGCGCCCGGGCTTCCCAACGGAAGGCGCAGCGCTTTCGCCGCTAACGTGTGATCGCTGTTGAGATTCTGCATCACCTGCGCTATTCCATTCTGCATATACGCAATCCCGATCTTCGTCGACACCGGCTGCGCCAGGATGAACTGACGAATATCCTCCAACTGTGAACCCAGGCTTACGTTCGATGAATCGTCGAGCAGGATGAATAGTTCGAGTCCCGCGTGGTCCCCCTGCAGCGGCAGCCACTCGGTCACCTTGTCCCGGTCGCGACCTTGATACACCATCACGTCTTCGCGAGTGATGGTCGGAACATTGGAGCCGTGACGAGCTTCCACCGTCGCCACCAGGTTCACGGACGGCCCCGCAGGCGCTGAATTTTCCTGGGCCGCCAGTGGCAAGCCAGCCAACAAAACAGCGAGTACGACGACGATTCCAAGAAGCAGGAAATGTTTTTTCATGCACTTCTCCCTTCGAACGGAGTTGACTTGAATGCCGATTAAAACCACTCATTTTATAGGATGCCAGCCGCGAGCAGAACGAGTGGACAATTCTTCGTAGCGGGTCGGTTCGATTTCTCTGCGACTCTACGGCCGTTGTTTGCGACCTCTGCGATTTAAGACCTCGTGTTTTAACCAGGCCTCATCCAAAACCTCTAAAACGCTGGTGATTGCGGCGGAGGACGCAGAGAAATCCGGGCGAAACTGAACTGAGAGACCACTCCAATTCTTCTCGAGATAGCGACCGCTTGCACTTTTACCCCACCCCCGACGATACTGGAATCACACAAAACCTATGAAAACGAACCTATCTTTTGCCAATCCAGCAGAAGTCGAAACCGAATGCCTGGCCGTAATCGTTCTCGATCACGGCTCAAAAGATAAACCTGAAGTCAGCGTCCAAACCAGCAACGCCGCGATTAAAGATGTTACCGCAGAGGTGCTGGCCAGCGGCGAAGTTACCGGCAAGCCATTTGAAAGCACGCTGCTGCATCATCCCGCGAAGCTGAAAGCAAAGCGCCTCCTTTTGCTTGGAGGCGGCAAGGCGAAGAATTTTACTGCCTCCGAGTTGCGCAAGTTGGCTGGCGCGGCAGTTCGGCACCTCAAGCCGAAGGGGATTCGCAGCTTTGCATTTCTGGCTCCCGAAAATATAGACGGCAGCGAAGCGGTGAAGGCCATAGTGGAAGGCGCTTTCGTCGGCAATTTCGATCCCGATACCTATAAGAGCGACCGCAAAGATCAGAAGATCGATTCCGTGACGGTAGTTGCGCGCGGCGACGAAGCCAAGCTGCAGAAGGCGATGAATGAAGCTCGCATCATTGGCGAGTCGCAGAATTTCACTCGCGAACTGGTCAACGAACCCGGCAACCACATGACCCCAACCATCCTGGCGGAACGCGCCCGCAAAATGGCGCAAGACGTTGGCCTGAAAGCCGAAGTCTATGGCGCTGACAAATTAAAAGAATTAAAGATGGGCGCTTTCTGGGGCGTGGCTCAGGGATCGGACGAACCTCCGGCGCTGATCGTTTTGCGCTACGAACCCGCGGATGCTCCTGCGACTCCGGTGCTCGGCCTGGTTGGGAAGGGCGTGACTTTCGATACGGGCGGCATTTCCATCAAACCCGCCGATGGCATGGAAAAAATGAAATATGACATGGCCGGTGCCGCGGCAATGATTGGCGCCATGCGGGCAATTGCTCTCCTCAAGCCAAAGACCCGAGTCACCGCGATTATTTGCGCCACAGAAAATATGCCTTCGGGCAAAGCGCAAAAGCCAGGCGACATTCAGATCGCCATGTCGGGCAAGTCGATCGAGATTATCAACACCGACGCCGAAGGCCGACTGGTGCTGGCCGATGGCCTATGCTACGCGCGTCAACTCGGTTGCACTCATCTGATCGACGCCGCCACGTTGACCGGTGCCGTCGTGGTTGCGCTTGGCTACGTTAACGCGGGCGTCTTTGCGAACGACGAAAAGATGTACGAACGCTTCAATCGCGCCACAAACGAAGCCGGGGAAAAATTTTGGCGCCTTCCGCTCGACGACGAATACAAAGACAATATCCGCTCGAACATTGCGGACATTGTGAATTCCGGTGGTCGTTGGGGTGGGGCCGTGAACGCGGCCATGTTCCTCAAAGAATTTGCCGAAGACACTCCGTGGCTACACCTCGACATCGCCGGCACCGCATGGACGGAAGAAAATAAACCCTGGATCGCGAAAGGCCCGTCCGGTATCGCGGTGCGCAGCCTGGTAGAGTTTGCCCGAGAGTTCAACAACTAGGTCGTGTGGTAGCGAGCGACTGGCCCGCAGTCTTACATCGCTGCCGGCACTGAGATCCCCATCACTGCCAAGGCGCGAGTCAGTTCGCGACGAACCACTGCGACCGTTACCAATAAGAATCTTTTCCGGCTCTCATCTGGCTCACCGAGAATCGGATGCCGGTGATAAAACGCATTGAAAAGCTGCGCCAACTGAAACACATGCTTTGCTAAATAAGCTGGCTCGGTAGTTGCGATGCACTGATCGATCACATAGGACGTCTTCGAGGACGCTAGCCACAGTTCCCAGATTTCATTCCCGTCCGCTCCGTTCAAATACTTGGCGAATTCATCTGTAGAAACGTAGCTTGCTGCGTCTCGGCTGAAAATTTCAGGATCAAGTCCGCCCTTGCGAAAAATATTGCCGGCGCGTACCACGGCATACTGGGCATATGGCCCTGTCTCGCCTTCAAAACTCAAAGCCTCTTTGAAATCGAACGCAATCACCGACGGCTTGGTGAACTTCAACATGAAGTAACGCAGCGCGCCCACGGCAATCTGAATGGCGATGGTCCCGCGCTCTTCGTCGCTTAATTGTGGATGCCGCGGATCGACTTCCTTTTTCGCCGATGCGATCAGCGTATCAATTAAATCGTCCGCCTTTACGCCGAATCCCTTCCGCCCCGAAACTTCGATATACGAACGTGCCTTGTCTTCCTCCGACAATTCGTAGCCCAACTCGGCGGCACAACGGGGCGTGAGCGCGACCATCTCATAGGAAAAGTGCGTGTAGTGGTCGGCCTGCTCGTTATAGCCAAGCCCGCGCAGCGCTTCAACGACGGTGGTCTGCGCTTCAGCCTGACGTGCATCAATCACGTTATAGATTTCCGCCACATCGCCAAAATGCGGATGTTCCGGCTCGCCCTCAGTCGTCGAAATCCAACATTCGTGGCCGTTAGGATAACGATAAAATTTACGATATCCGAAATCCCGCCCGAGTAATCCAAACTTCCACAAGTGGTAGGCAATGTCTTTGCCCACGTAGCCCACCGTGCCATTCGATCGCACGATGACTTTTTGATCTTCTTCTGCGATCTCTTCATTCTCTGCGTTTCTTGCGGATGCTTTCCCCCGCCGCATAACCCAGCAACCTTTATTCTTACCTTCGGTTTCGAAAGTGAGCACGCCGGCGTCCTTGAGCTTGGTGAAAGCTGCGTCCCAGAAGTGCAGGTGAAGTATCTCGCTCTCCCGCGGCAGAAAATCGTATTCGATCTCCAGCCGATCCATGGTTTCTAGATGGCGGTACAGTACCGCGATCGAAATCAAGTCAGCGATTGCGGACGTTTCGTTTCCGCCTTCCTCGAGCGCGTGCAACACCTGCTGACGCGCGTCCCGATTCTGCTTGTCCTGTTCGTACCAGCGGGACACTTTTGCGTACAAATCCCAACAGTAGTAATCAAAACGCGCCTGTCGGCTGAGCGCTTCAATTTCACTCCGCGACTTTTTCTCCAGCTGCAGGAATCCGACAACTACGTCGGCGACTTGCACGCCGGTGTTGTCGATGTAATTCTGGACATCCACTTCCCTGCCCGCAAAATGCAGCAGGCGAACAAAAGTGTCACCGAGGATGGCATTGCGCAGATGTCCGATGTGCGCGGCCTTGTTGGGATTAATGCTCGAATGTTCGACCAGAACTTTTCCCGCTGGAACTTCGGCCTTCGGTTTTACATCGGCTGCGAGCGCGGCGGCCAATGCACCGCGGTTCAAGCGTGCGTTGATGTATCCCGCCCCGGCGAGTTCGAACTTTTCGAACCCATCGATCGGCCCGATGCCGGCAAGAATCTCTTCCGCAATCTTTCGCGGCGGCTTGCGCAGCTTTTTGGCTAACTCAAAAGCAAGCGGCAATGCATATTCGCCAAATTCAATCCGAGGAGGCTGCTCGATCACAATCTTCGGCAAATCGAGATCGTAGCTTCGACGCAGAAACTCGCGAATTTGCTGGCCTAACCGACGTTCCAGATGACGATACAAGAATCCCTCTGAGCGCTTGACGAAAACAGTGATTGTAGCAGAGGGCGCGCGGCGCAGCGGTTTGACGCGATGTGCACGCTTCCCTATCATGAAAATTGGCTGTTTGTCGTTGGTCGTTGACTACCCCAGCAAGCTTTTGGACCAACGACCGAAGACCAACGACCGCCGACGAACTCCTATGCGCATAGCCTACCTCGATTGTTTTTCCGGCATGAGCGGCGACATGTTCCTCGGTGCGCTGGTCGACGCGGGAGTGCCAGAGCAACTCTTGGAAGACACGGTTGCGGCGTTGAACGTCGGCGCCCGGCTGGAGATTTCCCGTGTTCAGCGCAATGGCATAAGCGCGATCAAAGTGGATGTTTATTCGCATGGTGAGAAGGATCTACCTCGCGAGACTTATTGGGAGCGAGAAGCGGCGAATTCGAAACTGATCCACACTGACGAGCGTGAAAGTCATGCTCAACCTCATATTCACGAGCTTGAACACGCGGCGACCCGCGACTCGAAACCGATTGCTTTGCTGGAACACAATTACGCATTGCAAGGAGAAAGAGAAAAGCCTTCGCGGACGGGAGACGCCGCGCGACCCCTTGAGCACGACGACAAACCGGCGCCGCACCAACACGATCACGAGCATACCCACAGCCATTCCCACGAACATGGAAGGGCGCTGAGCGAGATCCGCGACATTATCGGCAAGACGGCAATCAACGAGGGCGCCAAAAATACCGCGATCGCTATTTTCGAAGCGCTGGGCGCGGCCGAGGCCAAGATTCACGACACGAACATCGAGAATGTTCACTTTCACGAAGTCGGAGCAGTAGACGCCATGGTGGATATTGTCTGCGCCGCAGTTGGTGTTGACTCCCTCGCCATCGAGGAAATCGTCTGTTCGCCGCTCAACGTTGGCGGAGGCACGGTGAAATGCGCCCACGGAACTTTGCCAGTGCCCGCGCCTGCAACGCTCGAGTTGTTGAAAGATGCCCCGGTGTATTCGTCCGGAATCCAATTCGAACTGGTCACGCCAACTGGCGCTGCCATCGTCAAAACCCTCACGAAACGATTCGGGCAATTCCCGCGGATGAAGATTGAAAAGTCCGGCTACGGTGCCGGGACTCGTGACTTTGATGGACACGCGAATGTTGCGCGACTCACGATCGGCGAGAGTCAGCCGGAACCGATCCCCGACATTCCCCGGGACACGATCACCGTGCTCGAAGCCAATATCGACGATCTGAATCCGCAAGTCTTCGGCTACGTCATGGATCGGTTACTTGAGGAAAGCGCGCTCGATGCCTTCGGCCTGCCCGTACAGATGAAGAAGAATCGTCCAGGCATGCTGCTCACGGTTCTTTGCCGCAACCAGGACGCGGCGAAATTGACCGATCTGATTTTCACCGAAACCACGACTTTAGGCGTGCGTCAACGCGAGGAAAAGCGTCAGGCACTGGCCAGAGAATGGGTGACGATCACGACTCGCTGGGGCGATGTGCGCGTGAAAGTCGCTAGCATGAATGGTGCGGTCACAAATTATGCTCCCGAATACGAGGATTGCCGCCGCATCGCCACCGAGTTCCATGTGCCCTTGAAAAGCGTCATGCAGGAAGCTCTGCAGCTTTACATGAACCGCCAACGCTGAGAAAATCACGACCACCAGGGAAGGCGACCGAATCCCTTCCATTTCTTGAACCGAACAAATGAATAAAAAGTTCTACATTACGACTCCCATTTACTACGTGAATGCCCGGCCGCACATCGGTCACGCTTACACCACGATTGCCTGCGACACCATTGCGCGCCGGCAGCGCATGCTGGGCGCGGACACCTACTTCCTCACCGGCACCGACGAGCACGGGCAGAAGATCGAGCGCGCCGCGCAAGCCGCAGGCAAAACGCCGCAAGAATTTACCGACGAAGTTTCGGCGCAGTTCCGCGCATTGTGGAAGCGCATGGGCATCACCAACGACGACTTCATTCGCACGACCGAGGAACGCCACATCAAGCGCGCGCAGGAATTTTTCCGGCAGATTCGTGACAATGGCCACATTTACAAGGGCACGTACACCGGCCAGTATTGCGTGTTCGACGAACTCTATGTGGATGTGGTCGGAGCAGGCGCGCCCTGTCCGGAGTGCGGACGCCCGACGGAAACGGTGAAGGAAGAAAATTATTTCTTCAGGCTGTCCGCGTTTCAGGATAAGTTGCTGCAACTCTACGCCGAGCACCCGGATTTTATCCGGCCCGAGACCCGGCGCAACGAGGTGATGTCGTTCGTGCGCGGCGGACTGCGCGATCTTTCTGTCAGCCGTTCGACATTTTCCTGGGGCATCCCCGTGCCCGACGATCCCAAGCACGTGATGTATGTGTGGCTCGACGCGCTGGCGAACTACATTACCGCCATCGGCTACGGGTCGTCTCACGAAGGCGCTCAAGAGGCATTCAAAAGATATTGGCCGGCCGATCTGCACATGGTTGGCAAGGAAATTGTTCGCTTCCACTGCGTGTACTGGCCCGCATTTCTCATGGCTGCGGGACTTCCGCTGCCCAAAGGGATAATGGCGCACGGTTGGCTGCTGTTTGAGGAAAACAAAATGTCGAAGTCGCGCGGAAACATCGTGCGAACGGAGACCATTCTCGACGTACTCGGTGCAGATGCGCTGCGTTATTTTTTGCTGCGTGAAGTTGTGTTCGGTCAAGATGGATCTTTTTCTTTTGATGCACTGGTCCAGCGCTATAACGCAGACCTGGCCAACGGACTCGGCAACCTCGCCAGCCGCACTCTGACCATGATCACGCGATATTTTCGCGGCGAGGTGCCGTATCCGTCAGCGGCCATCGCGCAAAAAGCGGGGGACAGCGCAATCGCGGAAGCGGCGCGTAAAGTCATCGCCGAGTACAGCACATTGGTTGATCAATATCAATTCTCGCGCGCTCTCGAAGTTGCTTGGAGTCTGGTGGCTGCGGTAGACAAATATATTGTCGAGAATGAGCCTTGGGCGCTCGGTGAAAAGCAAGATGAAGAAAGCCGCTCGCGGCTGGCGACGATTCTCTATACCAGCGCCGAAGCGTTGCGCATCGTGACAGCCCTTGCGCATCCAGTAATTCCCGACGCAACCTCGAAAATCTGGGCGCAGTTGGGGCTGGGCGATATTCGCAAGTTTCCTTTGCCGGATTTGAAATGGGGACAACTCCAACTGGGCGCAAAGTTGGGCAATGTCGAAGCCGTATTTCCACGCGCCGACAAAAGCGCGATTGAAAGGATGCAGAAAATGGAAGATCAGCAACGAAGCGGATCGATCGTAACCGAAGCGCAGCCTGAGGCATCAGCACCCGTGATTTCCTCTGTCGCCGCGCCGCCGGCGCCGCCGGCAAAGGCCGCCGCAACCACGCCCGACGGCAAAATCAGTATCGATGATTTCGCCAAGGTCGAGCTGCGGGTGGGACAAGTTAAAGCCGCCGAGAAAGTAAAAGGCGCGGACAAGTTGCTCCGCTTGGAAGTCGATCTGGGCACCGAAGTTCGACAAGTCGTCGCCGGAATCGCCGAGTCATACGCCCCGGAGTTATTGATCGGAAGAAAAGTTGTCATCGTAGCCAACCTCGCACCTAGAAAACTTCGCGGACTGGAATCGAATGGAATGATTGTGGCCGCGTCGCCGGAGGGCGGGAAGGCCGTGCTGGCCAGCTTCCTCGAAGATGTGCCGGTAGGAACGAGATTGAAATAGGTCAACCTGTCAGCTCGGAAACATGCGCGGACAGGCGAGATGCGCGTCGCCACACGCCTAACCACCAATGACCAACGACCAACGACCAATCTTCGTCGATTCTCACGCGCATCTTGAGATGGAGCAGTTTGATTCCGACCGACCTGCCATGCTGCAACGCGCCAAGGATGCTGGGATCGAAACCATTCTCGCCATTGGCAGCGGAACCGGCCCGGGGTCGCTTGACTGTGCCATCCAGCTCGCTGAACAATACGAATTTATTTATGCGACTATCGGCATTCATCCCCACGAAGCCAAGCTCGCGACTGAAACCGATTTCGAAGAAATGGAGCAATTAGCAACCCGACCCAAGGTCATCGCCTGGGGCGAGATCGGATTGGATTATTTCTACGACCATTCCCCGCGGGATCTTCAGCAGCAAGTATTTCTGAAGCAACTGGATCTGGCGCGGGCGGCCAATCTCCCCATCGTGATCCACTGCCGCCCCTCTGACGGAAGCGACGACGCTTGGGAAGACTGCCTGCGACTGTTACATGAACGGTGGGCGCCGAGCGCTCTCGGCGGGATCCTGCACTGTTTCACTGGCACTTGGGATCATGCGAAACGCGCTCTGGACATGGGATTCGTGATCTCCTTCGCCGGCAACGTCACCTTCCCGAAAGCGCAACCGATTCGCGAGGCTGCAAAGCAAGTGCCGCTCGATCGCATGTTGATCGAAACCGATTCGCCCTTTCTTGCGCCCGTACCCTATCGCGGCAAGCGCAACGAACCGTCGTTCGTAAAGGAAGCGGCGCGACAGATTGGCGAACTGCGCGGCCTTTCGACCGAAGAAATTGGCTTGCAAACGGCGCGAAATTTTTACCGTTTCTTTTCACTTCACGAAAAGCTCAACTCCATTTAGCTTGTTAAGAGCATCTTTTGCTGGGGCTGCGTAATCTCTTAATTAGAACCGAAATATCATGCCTGAGAACACGTTTGACATTGTGAGCAAGCTCGACCTGCAGGAAGTTTCAAATGCAATGCAGCAGGCGCTGAAAGAGATTCACACCCGCTTCGACTTAAAAGATTCGAAGTCGAACATCGAACTCGAAGGTAAAGACGCAATCACCCTGCACTCCGCCGACGAGTACAAATTGAAGGCGGTCACCGAAATCTTTCAACAGAAACTGGTAAAGCGCGGCGTTTCTCTCAAAGGGCTGACCTACGGCCCGGTCGAACCAGCGGCGGGAGGCACGGTACGACAAAAGATTACTATGCAGCAGGGTATCCCCATCGAAAAAGCGCGGCAGATCGTGAAGGTCATCAAGGATTCCAAGAAGAAAGTCAACGCTTCGATTCAGGGAGACCTGGTGCGAGTGAGCGGGAAAGATCGCGATTCGTTGCAGGAGATCATCGCGCTGCTGCGCGGGCAGGATTTCGGTATCGACACCCAATTTACGAACTACCGGACTAACTGATTTTTCGCGCTTCTACGCTTGAGGCTTTTAAATTGAGCACCAACCGATTGACGACGCCGGCCAGCATCAACGGAAAAGAAATCTTCGAGTTACTGCGCGGCGATCTTTCTGCGATTGAACGCGAGTTCGGGCGTGATACGGTTTCGGGCGTCGAGGCGATCACCGAGATCGGCGAATATCTGCGTAGCGGCGGCGGCAAGCGTATTCGTCCCATGTTGTTGCTGCTCTCTGCAAGGCTTCTCAATTACGACGGACGCGGCGCCATCAAACTGGGCGCCGTCGTAGAAATTATTCATACGGCAACGCTTGTTCACGACGACATCATCGATGAAGCCCAGACCCGGCGCGGCCGCCCCGCAGCCAACACGCAATGGGGAAACTCCAAGTGCGTTCTTGCTGGCGATTGGCTCTACATGCAGGCTTTCAAAATCGCCGTACAGGAGCGCAACTTCCGCATCCTCGACACGCTGATCGATCTCACGCAGCAGATGGTCGAAGGCGAACTGTTGCAGATGGAAAAATTGGGCAAGCTGATTTCCTCAGACGAACACTTTGACTTGATCTTTCGCAAAACTGCCTGTCTGTTCTCGGTGTGCATGCGGATGGGAGCGATTCTTGGCGGAGCAACTCCAGAGCAGGAAGAGAACCTGGCGCAGTACGGTCGCGATCTCGGTATGGCCTTTCAGATTGTCGATGACGTGCTCGACCTCACGGCTTCAGAGGACGTATTGGGCAAGCCCGTGGCGAGCGATCTCCGCGAGGGCAAAGTTACGATGGCCGTAATTCATGCGCTCGAACGCTGCACTCCAAAGGAACGGGAGCGCATCGGACGAGTGGTTCGTGAGCGCGCATTCGATGGCGTTACCCACGGAGAGATCCTGGCAATTCTTAAGCGTTATGGCTCAGTCGAAGCGGCTAACGCTCGGGCCATGCAGTATGCCAACCTGGCGCGAAATGCCATCTGCGGCTTCCCCGACAGCGAGATCAAACAAGCGTTATTGTGGGCCCCAGAATTCGTAGTGGCCAGAGAAAAATAGTCGAACGCCCTTCTCCGCGAACTCTGCGTTTTAAGATTTTCCGACTTCAGTCCAGTGCCTGCCAAGAAATTATCCACATGTAACCCTACCGTTTCCCGTGACATCAATCACCGAACGCCATCAAGGCGAACTGTTAACTTGCTTTTATGCCTCCAGTCAACGCGCTGCAGCGGCCCCATCTAGTGAATTCGAACCAACTAACGGAAGCGATCATTCGCGCTGCTATCAAGATCCGCCGGAAACTGGGCCCAGGTCTTTTGGAGTCTGCGTACGAGACTTGCCTGGTTTTTGAACTGAAAGAAATAGGCCTGCACGTAGAACAACAAAAAGCAGTTCGTCTCGTTTACGACGGGGTAAAGTCGGAGTGTGGTTTTCGGGCCGACATCGTAGTCGATGGCAGAATCGTTGTGGAAGTCAAATCCAAGGAAGCGCTCCATCCGGTTGACCATGCCCAAGTGCTTTCGCACCTCCGCCTCTTGGGCCTGCAAGTTGGACTCCTGATTAATTTTCACGTCGTTATGCTCAAAGAGGGGATCAAAAGGATCGTCAATAATTACGAGGAAGGTCCCGAATCGCAGAGTGCGCTGAGAAATTCCGCCGAGGACGCTGAGAAAAGCTGATCTTCGGCACCAGGGCTATGCGTTCTGTTGGCGTCCCTCTCCGCGAACTCTGCGATTTTAATTTTCCAACCGCCGCTCGCCTCTCCCACCAGTTTTGGCTTTTGCCGTCATTTGGATTATTGTTCTATTGGTGGCTGTGAATCCGCTGGCGGCGCAGTCGATCTAATGTTTGTCAGTGTAATGCGCACAAGATGAATCACCTTTTTTCGTTGATCGCGCACCACGGCTACCTTCTGCTCTTCCTGGTGGTGCTGGGCGAGGCCATCGGATTGCCCGTTCCAGCGGCCGTCGCCCTGGTAGCTGCCGGTGCTGCAGCCGCCGCCGGCACTCTCAACATATATAGATCATTCTTTCTCGCCCTGAGCGCGGCGCTCATTGGGGACATACTGCTCTTCATTCTCGGCCGCTACATGGGTTGGAGCCTGCTCGGTCTTCTGTGTCGCTTGTCGGTGAATCCGGAGTCCTGTGTCCTGCGCTCGGCTGAGTCGTTTTACAAACGCGGCAAGGCTACGCTCCTGGTGGCCAAGTTTATTCCTGGCGTCAATACCATGGCCCCGCCCCTGGCCGGCAGCATGAAAATGCGTCCCCTGCAATTCCTTCGATTCGACTCGGCCGGCGCGGCGCTGTATATCCTCGCCTACAGTGCCCTTGGCTTTCTTTTTCGCGACTTTCTGGCCAAGATCACAGACGGATTCCAGGCCGCCAGCCGGGCCTTCGGAGAAGTGTTTTTCCTGGCCGCCATTGCCTATATCGTTTACCGCGTCTGGCTCTATCACAAAAACAAAGTGTATCGCGTCGTGCCGCGCGTACAGGTCGAAGAGTTGGCAAACAAGCTGGTTTCCGAGGAAAAGGATAAGGTTTTGATCCTCGACGTTCGCAGTCACGGTTACTACGACGCGAACGCAGAGCGCATCAAGGGATCCATCCGCATTGAACCCAACAATCTTTCCGAGGAACTCAAGACTCTGCCCAAGGAAAAAGACATCTATGTCTACTGTACTTGAGCACGCGAAGCGACCAGCGCCCGGGTGGCGCTGCAACTGCGGGAACAAGGATTCAACGCGTTCGTGCTCGTCGGCGGGGTGGCGGCGTGGAAAAAAGCAGGCGAACCGCTGGAGCCCGTGCCCAAGAGCGATCTCATAAAACTGCCAACCTTCGCGTAACTGCGAACGCGGGCCCTCAGGCCCTCTATACTTCTTCTCATGGCTTCGCATAACGAAATCGAAATCAAGTTTCGCGTCGACGACGCGCGAGTGTTGAATCGACAGCTGCGAAAATCCGGCTTTCGCATGATCACGCGCCCCACGCACGAAATGAATACGCTATACGATTTGCCCGGCCAACCGCTGCGCAAACGCGGCGAATTGCTTCGCTTGCGCAAGTACGGACTCGAGTGGGTTCTCACTCACAAAGCCAAAGGCAAAATAGGACGTCACAAGACGCGAGTAGAAACTGAAACCAAAATTGCTGACGGCGCGAAGATGCACGCGATCCTACGAGCTCTCGGATTCGCCCCAACCTTCCGCTACGAAAAGATCCGCGCCGAGTGGAGTGACGGCACAGGCCATGTGGTCGTAGACGAAACTCCGGTCGGAAACTTCGGCGAAATCGAAGGCCCTTCGCGATGGATTGATCAGACTGCGCAGGCTCTGCAAATCGCGCGTAGCTGTTACCTCACGAAAACTTATTCGGAGCTTTTCCTCGAATGGAAAAAGCGGACAAGAAGCCCCGCGAATGAGATGACATTCAAGGCCATCCGAAATAAGGCACGCAGTTAATTTGACGCAATGTGACAGCAATGTAAATTCCGTCGCAACGCTGCTTTCCTGTTCGATTTATGCACCAAACTAACCAACAAGATCGTTAACCGCGCGCATGTTAGTCTTTTTGTTGCTCGGGTTTTTTCCCCCAGCAGCGTGCCATTGCAAAAAGACAATTTCCGGCGCCTCCTTCGAACGGTAGAGGCTCTCTCCGATCTCGGTCCTGAAATGACCGCAGAGCGGGAGTTTCCTCAGACCGCGAGCGCCATGTTGTCGGCCTCGCTCGAAGCCAGCGGGGCTCGCGAAGGAGCGCTTTTTACTTACAGCGACCGTCCGTCCCTCCTCACCTCCATTGCAGCCGAGGGCTTCACGCTGATGCCGCAGCCAGCCGTGATCCCGCTGCTGCCCAGGCATGTGCATGCCCTCATTTCGTCGCGCGAACCAGTAGTTCTCGACCCTGGCTCTTACGACCTTTATCTGAGCGCCAACGGAAATATTGCTCCCGAACTTTTCAAGTGTATCGTTCCCCTGAAGGTCGGCAGCAAACTCGTGGGTGTGATCGCTTTAGGCCGTCGCGATGCCGACAGTCTCTACGATCCCGGCGAACTCGAGGCCCTCGGCTTGCTTTGCCACTACGTCGCTCTGGCGGTGCATAATCATTCGCTGACTCAGACCTTGGCCCAGCGCGTCTCGGAAAATCTGCGCCTGATGGCGTCTGTACACGGTTTTTACGACAACGCTCTCGAGGCTTTTGCCACCGCCATCGACGTAAAGCATATCAACATTCACGGCCATTCCCTGCGCGTCGGGCGTTATGCATCCGCCATCGGCGAAGCCATGAATATGGATCCAGCTGAGATTGCGGCGCTGCGCTCCGCCGGCTATCTGCACGATATTGGAAAGGTTGCGGTCGATAAGCGTCTCTTCGGCAAACCGACTTCGCTGGACGCCGAAGAGTTTCGAGAAATGGCGGACCACACAATTGTGGGACATCAAATTGTTAGCGGTGTCCAGTTTCCCTGGCCGCGTATCCCGGAGATCGTGCGCTGGCATCACGAACGCAGTGACGGTTCCGGCTATCCCGACGGATTGCTTCTCGAAGATGTGCCCATGCCGGTGCGCATCGTGGGCCTGGCTGACACTTTCGATGCCATGACCAGCGAGCGCCCCTACCGCCAGCGGCTTTCACTCGGCAGCACGCTGAATGAAATCGTGCGCCTGACTCCGCAAAAATTTGACCCCAATGCAGTGCACGCATTGCTTCTGCAAGTTCGCCGCGATACCGTTGGCAGTAACCGCACGCCCTTCCTGCAAGACCGCATGGGCGGCGACATTGCCGCGTCCGACATCGACCAACTCGCCGCCGGCCTGCAACACAAAATGAATCACGGCCGGCTGTTCCTAACCTAGCTGCCGCGCACCGTTTCACTCTTAACTTTTCCTTTCGCATAAACCTAAACTGTCATCCCGAAACGAAGTGAGGGACCGAACACTGCCAGTGGTATCGACCCCGTCCCAGGGAATTTCTGCCACGAACTCTCTGCACCTTTTCATCGCCTGCCACAATACTCAGAGTTTCCTAAGCCAATCACCTGGATTCTCCCGCTCGTTCTCCATCTTTCCTCCGCCCGCATCCCGATTTTGTCGCGTTGTGCACGAAGTTTCCAGGATTCCTGGGCCAAACCTTGGAATCTGAAACGCACTCATCCCGCTAAACTTTCTGCAAAACTAGCCGATACTTCAGTTGTGCCGATCAGCCTCTACTCTTCCCCTGCTATTTCCACCCCTTTGCTAACCAACCAAAAATCCTGACTCTGAGCGAAAGGAAATTGCGAACTTGCCGACAGCGACGGAATACAGATATGAAGCGCTCGCACAGCAATCCGATGCGCTGCAAGTAATCTTTGAAAGCCTGCCCTGGGGCGTGATCGTCGCCGATCAGGATGGCAGACTTTTATTCTCCAATCCCGCCGCAGAAAAGCTGTTGGGAGTTGGCGTTGTCGACTCTTCCCCTCACGCCTGCACCTCTCTCGAAGGGTGGTACCTTCCCGACCAGATCTCAGTCGTACCCCATGATCAATTGCCCTTGGTCCGAGCCATCCGCGGAGAGAAGATTATCGATGAACTGATTTTCGTGCGCAGCTCCGAACGGCGCCCTGGAGTGTGGATCCGGGTGAATGCGTGGCCCCTGAAAGACGCCACCGGAGCGGTCTCTGGAGGCGTCGTGATGTTTCACGATTTCACGCAAGGCCGCCAGGCTCTGCAGAGCTTCACACTGCTTTCTCGGGTGGTTGAGCAGACAGCCGACAGCGTCGTGCTGACCGACACCCAAGGCATCATCCAGTACGTCAATCCGGCCTTCGAAGCGACCACCGGATACAGCCGCGAAGAAGCCCTGGGCAAGACCCCGAGAATCTTGAAGTCGGGTCTGCACGACGCAGAATTCTACCGGCAAATGTGGACACACTTCACTCACGGAGCCGCATTCAAAGGGATGGTCATCAACCGGAAGAAGACCGGTGAACTTTACTGGGCGCAACAGACGATCACCTCGATGCGGGATGAATCCGGCCGTCTGACCCATTTCGTTTCCGTTTCACAAGACATCACCGAGCTGAGAAAAAAGCAGGAGCAGGAATTTCAGTTGCAGCTTGCACGCGATGTGCAACAACGCTTCTATGCCACCGCGCCGGTGGTGGCAGGCTTCGACATCGGAGGCTCCGCGCATCCCGCCGACGAAACCGGCGGCGACTATTTCGATTTCATCTCCATGGCCGATGGCTCGCTCCTGCTCGCCGTGGCCGATGCCAAGGGGCATGGCTTCAGCTCCGCGCTTGTCATGGCGCTCACTCGGGCATACGTACGATGCTTCGCCGCCATGCAGTTGGAGCCCGAAGACATTCTGGCGCGGGTCAACCAGATGCTGCTGAAAGATCTGGAACACGGGCATTTCGTCACTCTTTTTCTGGCTTGCTTGAAACCCGATCATCGCAGTTTGTCATACGCCAGCGCCGGCCACGTCGCGGGCTTCGTGTTCCTCGATTCAGGTAGCGTGAAGTACACATTGGATAGCACCGGACCGCCCTTGGGCCTTTTTTCCGGAAGCCAGTTTGCATTAAACGGTGCAATTCAACTTGATCCCGGCGAGATCGCGCTGTTCCTCACCGACGGAGTCACAGAATCAACCACGCCCGACGGACACCAATTCGGTACCCAACGCGTTCTCGACTATGTTCAAACCCACAACCGCGATTCAGCTTCAAATATCACGGATGGCATTTATGACGCTACTCGGGCTTTCGTCCAA
>JBEKGG010000022.1:0-27051 GCA_050012915.1 Terriglobales bacterium
TCTTAAACGAACTCAAAGATCTGCTTCGTATTCCGAGCATCAGCACGGCGCCCGAGCATAAGTCGGACGTGCAGAAGGCCGCCGACGTAGTGGCCAACGAACTCCGGCGAATCGGCTTGGAGAACGTCGAACTGATCGCCACCAAGGGCCATCCGCTGATCTATGCCGACTGGCTCCACGCTCCCGGTAAGCCGACTGTGCTCTGCTACGCGCATTACGATGTGCAGCCGGCCGAGCCACTCGACGAGTGGATCAGCCCGCCCTTCGAGCCCACGGAACGCAACAACAACATCTACGCTCGTGGCGCGGTCGACGACAAAGGCCAGCTCTGGATGGAAATCAAAGCCGTCGAAGCTTTAATGAAAGGCCACAACGGCAAGCTGCCGCTGAACGTGAAATTCATTATCGAAGGCGAAGAGGAAGTCGGTGGCGAA
The DNA here is from genome assembly GCA_050012915.1 of Terriglobales bacterium. Taxonomy (GTDB): domain Bacteria; phylum Acidobacteriota; class Terriglobia; order Terriglobales; family Acidobacteriaceae; genus JABDBE01. The sequence continues at coordinate 435 of JBEKGG010000022.1, forward strand.
TCAATCGCCGAATACGTGCGCAAGCAGAAGAGCAAGCTGAAAGCCGATTTCGCGCTGGTCTGTGATACCGAGTTGTTTGCTCCCGATCTTCCCACGTTGTGCGTCGGGTTGCGTGGACTCGTCTACACGGAAATCGAGGCGTTCGGCGCCAAGACCGACCTGCACTCCGGTATGTACGGCGGCGCTGCGCCCAATCCGTTCTTCGCATTAATTGAAATCATCAGCAAGCTGAAGGACGCAAAAGGCAAAGTGCTGATTCCGGGCTTCTACAAAAATGTGAAAGCCCCAACCGCGGCCGAGTTGAAAGCGTGGAAGCGGCTGCCCTTCAATGAAGAGCACTACCGCAAAACCGAAGTCGGTTCCAAGGTGCTTACGGGCGAGCCTGGGTACTCGGTGCTTTATCGCACCTGGGCGCGTCCCACGCTCGAAGTCCACGGCATGCCCGGTGGATTCACCGCTCCCGGTGCTAAGACTGTGATCCCTGCGAAAGCCGCGGCTAAGGTTTCCATGCGCATGGTTCCAAACCAGGATCCCGACGACATCCTCAAACGCTATACCGCCTTTGTGAAAAAACTCACGCCGAAAGGCATCGAAACCAAAATCAAAGTATGGAGCAAGGGTCCAGCCTGCGTAGTGGGCACCGACAACAAATTCGTGAAAGCCTCCACCGAAGCCATGCACGAGGTCTTCAAGAAGGATACCGTATTCATCCGTTCCGGCGGGTCGATTCCAATCGTGACCGATTTTCAGGATGTGCTGAAGATTCCCAGCGTGATGATGGGCTTCGGCCTGCCCGACGACAATCTGCACGCCCCGAACGAGAAGTTCCACATCCCGAACTTCCATCGCGGGATCGAGTCAATCTGTTTGTTCTTTGAGAAGCTAGGCGAGTAGCAAAAATCACGTGGGGACAGCCGCCCTCGGCTGTCCGCTGAGCGAAGCCCGCCCAAAGCTGGCGAAGCTTTTTCTCCCGCGTGCTAGAATCGGCCTGTGAAGCATCCCCGCAAATTCACAGTCGTCATCGAACGCGACGAAGAGGGCAATTACGTCGCGACAGTCCCTAGCCTGCGAGGCTGCCACACCCAGGCGAAGAACCTGGACACCCTCATGAAGCGCACCCGCGAAGTAATCGAGCTGTGCTTGGAAGAAGAAGACGATCGCGGTGAAGTAGGTCCGTTGGAACTCGTAGGCATCCAACAGATTTCCGTATGACACGCCTTCCGCGTCCGAAGGGAAAGGAAGTCGTGCGGCTCCTCGGAAGAATTGGTTTTCAAATTGTTCGAGCCCGCGGCAGCCACGTCTTTCTCAGGCACGAGGACGGAAGAGTCACCACGGTTCCAACTCATTCCGGCGAAACCCTTGGACCCGGCCTTCTGCGCTCCATCCTGCGCGATGTGGAGATAACGGTCGACCAGCTACTCGAGCATTCCTGAATCGCCGAAGCTACCACCAACTGTCAGGCATCTGGATCACCGACACGCTGTTGCTATCCCGATTGGCGACGTAGGCACGCCTGGTCGTCGGGTTTACGGCTACTCCGGTTGGAAATTTCCCTACCGGTACCCTTTTCTTCACAGTAATGGTCACGGAGTCGATGAAGACCGCGCGGTTTTTGCCAGTGTCGGGTCCGACGGCTAAAGTCGTACCCGGTATGGCCGCGACTTCATTGGGATAGTCAAGATCGCCAACCTCGCCCACAAGCGTTCCGCTCGGCGCATCGAAGATGTAGAAACCCTTATTCTCGTCGGTAGCGTAGGCCAACTCATGTTCCGCATCCACTGCTACTCCCTCAACTAAAGACGCACCGGCTAGATCGATGGTGTTTGTCAATTGGTTGGTATCGCCGTTAATCACGGAAATCTCTCCGCATCCGCACAGGAAATCGGCCACGTAAACCTGGTTCAAATCGACATCAACCGCCACGCTCAGAGGATAAGGAGGAAGAGGAATTGAAGCTTCGACTTTGCGCTTTGTGCCATTGACGACCTTCAGAAACCCGAGCTGGTCCTCGAGCGTCACATACACGCGATGGGTGGAAGGATTGACTGCCACTTTGGCAGGCAAAGAACCCAACCGAAGAGTAGACGTCGTAAACTTAGTCCCGTCGATAATCGAGAGCGTTCCACCCGTCAAGTTGGCAACGTAGATCGTATTCGTGGTGAAGTCCACAGCGACGCCGTTCGGATAGTGGCCCACCCTTACCGTACGCAGCACTTTGTTCGTGGCACCATCGATGACCGAAACAGTATCGTCTGCCTGGTTGCTCACAAAAATGCGATTGGTTTTTTTATCGACCGCAAGATACATCGGCTGATCGCCTACGGCGATCGTTGCAATCACGCGCTGGCAGAAAGCCGGCGTCAGCGAACAGAAAATCAGAGAAGCAACCAGGCCAGATAATCGACGTTCCATGAGTCACCCCGCAGCCGAGACGATTCACTGATTCCAACCTTAAGGCCGATTGGATGCGCACTTCACAGTGCAGTGACCTGATTTTACAACAGTTGAGGCGAACATCTCATCTGAGAGTTTCACTTCGTAAATGATGAAGCCAGCGGAACACGTTTGTCATCCCCCGATTCGCGTCGGTCGAGACGACTCCGCTCGCTCCCGGCTGCGGTAATTTCCGTTGCTTCAGCTCTCGGCTTGCGCTAGGCTTGTTTCGCTCTCGCGATCCTCCCTTCCTTCTACTCGCTCACCCATTTCACAACCCGATGCTGCATTGTGTGTGCAAAATGACGTGGTTGTGCAAAAGCGTACCCTATATATGGTGTTTTATTACTTGACCCCGGTGCAATTTCGCCGTTACAGTAGCTCCAATCTGTGTCCCGCCCTGTCCAGCCACAGGAAGGTTTTGTCGGAGCGAGCTGTGGAGGAATCCAATTGGTTAACTCGGTCCCGGAGGAGTAGCAGTTGCTCAAACTGAAAAAGCTTCAGATTCTCGGCTTCAAATCTTTCTGCGATCGCACTGAACTCAAGTTTCACGGAGAAGGCATCGCGGCCATCATCGGTCCCAACGGGTGCGGCAAGTCCAACATTGCCGATGCGATCTCATGGGTTCTGGGCGAACAGTCGGCCAAAACTCTGCGCGGTTCGCGCATGGAGGATGTCATCTTCGCCGGCACGCGCGATCGCAAGCCTACCGGGATGGCCGAGGTTGCGCTCACCTTGATTGATCCCGAGGTGTATGACGGTCCCGATGCGCACGAGCCTACCGAGATCGAAGTTCAAAACGATTTACCCATGGGCGCGGACGATTGGGACGAGGCCGAAGTGCGAGCCAAAGCGGCGGAAGAAGTCGAGCGCCTGACCGAAGAAGCGCAGCCGAGACAAACCGATGAAGTCGAAGGAGGCTCGCCCAGTGGAGCAATGGGCGCCTCGAACGTCCCGCCGACCGAAGGAACAGGGATCTCCGTCCAATCCGGACCGCAAGTAGTTCTCAAAATCCGTCGTCGCAAATTTCAGCAACAGTTTCGCGCAGGAGAGATTGCCGTCACTCGCCGGCTCTTCCGCTCCGGAGACAGCGAGTACCTGCTCAACGGCAAACTTTGCCGTCTGCGCGACATCCAGGAATTGTTCATGGGCACGGGGCTCGGCCCCGAGTCTTACGCCCTCATCGAACAAGGACGCATCGGACAAATCCTCAGCAGCCGTCCCACCGATCGCCGCGCCATCCTCGAAGAAGCTGCCGGCATCACGAAATTCAAAACCAAGAAGCGCCTGGCCGAAGCTCGCCTCGAAGATGCCAAACAAAATCTTTCACGCATCAACGATATTTTCGAAGAAGTCACGCGTCAGATGAATTCCCTGAAGCGGCAAGCCTCGAAAGCCGAGCGTTATGCCAAGTTGCGAGACGAGATGCGCGCCAAATTGCGTTTGGTACTCGCCAGCAAATTCGCACAACTCGATCGCGAGAGCATCGAACTCGACCAGCGGATCAGTTCTTTCTCCGAGGAAATGCGTCATCGTACCGAAACTGTCCAGCAACTCGAAGCTGAGCATGCCGACCGCACTCAGCGCGGCTATGCCATCGAAAGCGAAATTCGCGAGAATCGCGAGCGTCTCAACCAGATCAAATTGGAGAGCGAACGCACCCATGCGCAGCATCGCCATAACGAAGAACGTTGTGCGGAGCTGGTGGTGCGTTCGACTGCGTCCGAGGCGGAATTAGCCCAGGCGCAACACCGGCTGACTGCGCTGCAGGCGGAGCGTGACTCGAATCATCAGCTATTACAGTCGGCCACCGCAGATGTGGCCGCTGCGCAGCAGGAGCTAGCCCAGTGCCAGCAGGAAGCCGCCGACGCCGCGAATGCGCTGGCCGAGTTGGAGCATCAGCAGGAGGCTTCACGGGTCGCGATTATGGAGGTCGTCGCATCCGCTGCCAATTTGCGGAATTCTCTTACTCAAGCGGAGGAGCGTCTGGCCGCGGTAGGCCGCGAAGGACAGCGTTTACAGGCTGAAATGACGACAGCCAATTCTCAGGTAGAAGCGTTCGGCGGGCAGCGCGGACAATTCGCGTTGGAATTTGAAACTGTCTCCCAACGCGTCGCAGGGTTGACCGAAGAAATTTTTCAGGCGCGTCAACTAATCGAATCGAAGCGCCGAGAAGAAACCGACGCCAAGAATCGCCTGGACAGCCTGCGCGCAGAATATGCGTCCGCCATCGGCAAAAAGGGATCGCTCGAAGCCGTAATCGCTGAACATGGCTACTCCACCGAGTCGGTGCGCCGACTGTTTCAATCGGGAGTGATGAACGGCGGATTGGCTCCCGCTGGTGTGCTGGCTGACTTTCTCGAAGTTGAGCCGCGGTACGAAGGCGTAGTCGAAGACTTTCTGCGCGACGAACTGAATTACGTCGTGGTGAAATCCTGGGATGCAGCCGACGAAGGTTTGCGTCTGCTACGAACCGACGTGGATGGCCGCGCAACATTCCTGGTGCATCCCGAAGATTCGCAAGCTAAATTCTCGTTCGCAGTGGACGAAGTCGCTCGCGCGGCCACGCCCAGCCAGTCAATCGTCCCGCTGAAACACGCTATTCGCGTGCTGAACGGCTTTGGGCGCTCGCTCGAAGTCATCTTGCCGAAACTGCGCGACGGATACATCGTTCCCGAGCCTGCGGCGGCGCGGGAACTTGCATTATCGAACCCGGACGCGTTCTTCCTTTCGCAATCTGGCGAATGCTTCCACAACGTAACCGTCACCGGCGGTAAACAGCGCGCCGAGGGCCCGCTGTCGATGAAGCGCGAGCTGCGCGACGTAATGCGTCTGTTGAATGAATTGGAGTCGGCTCTGCGCTATGACGAGGTTCGCGTCTTGACATTGGGCCGCGAAATCAAAGATCTCGCTTCGCGGCTCGACCGGCTGGAAACAGAGAAGCGCGAGTCCGAAACTCAAGCGATGACTTCAGGTCATATGCTGCAGCAGGTTGATTCAGAAATGGCTCGGGTGGGTGAGCGGCTGCACACTTGTCGTCACGAGCTCCAGCGCCTGGCCTCGGAGCGCGTGGAACAGGAAACGTTGATCAGTTCGACGCAAAGCGAATTGGCCGCTCTGCAACAGCGGCGCGCGGAATTAGAGGGGCTCGCGGATACGGCGAACGAAGAATTGGTGAGGCTGCGCGAGTGGCGCGAGTCGGCTGCCCAAAATGCTTCGCAACAATTGGCACGAGTCGCGACCTTGGAGGAACGCCATCGCTCCGCAACAGCGGTGCTGGAAAAAATTGGCGCCCTAGTCGCGGACATGGCTTCGCGAGCGGCTTCCCTGCAGTCGCAGATCGAATCGTCCGCAGTCGAAAAACTGCAACGCGAGACCGAAAATCAGCAAATGATCGCCCAACTCGAAGAACTCGAAGCTGAGCGCAATACAACCGAGGCTCGCGACGGTCTATTGCAATTCGAATCCGATCAAGTACGCGCCCGGCTGGCTGAAATTGACGAAGCCCTGCGCGAGGCACGGCAGTTGCTCGACCAGGCTCGTGATCGGCGCGCTGAGCTTTCGGCAGCCGCGGCCAAGCTGCGATCCGATGCGCAGTACATGGCTGAAACTTGCCTGAACGAATTGGGCGTTCAGCGTCAAGAACTGACAGCCGACAGCTCAATTCCAATCGCCAGCGGCGAGCAGCTATCGATTGAAGACCAAGTCTACCGCGAGATGCGGACCCGGCTTGACGCCATGGGTCCGGTCAATATGATGGCGCTTGAGGAATACAAAGAAACCGCCGAACGCCACGCGTTCCTCGACACGCAAAGAAAAGATCTGCTCGATTCGATTGCGAACACCCAGGCAACGATCAAGGAAATTGACACTTTCTCGCGTCAGAAGTTTGAAGAAGCGTTTCACAAAATCAATGAAAACTTCCAGACCACCTTTCGCAAACTGTTTGGAGGCGGCTACGCGCTAATGCGCCTGACCGATGAAGACAACAGCGCGGAAAGCGGCATCGACGTAGTCGCTTCGCCTCCGGGCAAGAAGCTGCAGAATGTGCTATTGCTCTCCGGCGGAGAAAAAGCTCTGACCGCACTGGCGTTGCTGGTGGGAATCTTTCAATATCAACCTAGCCCATTCTGCATTCTCGATGAAGTCGACGCTCCGCTCGACGAGGCCAATATCGGCCGCTTCACCGAGTTGGTACGAGAGATGAGCATTCAAACGCAGTTCGTGCTGATCACTCACAGCAAGAAGACGATGAGTATCGCGCCGGTGCTTTACGGCGTCACTATGCAGGAGCCAGGAGTTTCCAAACTGGTTTCAGTCCGCTTCGGGGCAACCGCGTGATGAGCCGACGCCGCCTAAATAACTCTGTCATCCCGACCGGGGCGAAGCAAAGCGAACGCAGTGGAGGGACCTGCTTTTTCGCCGGTCCACTGCAAATGCAGTCCTTTAAGGTTCACTGATCGCCAGAACAAGTTTTCCTCGGTCGCTTAGGACTCAACCAGGATTTTCTCTTCCACCCGGTTATCCTCCGCCATCCTCAGCTTTTCCACAAATGGAGTACAGCGAAACTCCGCGCCGACCGGTCGATTTCAGCCGTCCACCAACCGTCAACGCTTTTTCTTTCAAGCGAATGCACTGTCTCCACAATCGACTGTGACTTAAATCGTTGACAAATATTTCTGGCAGGTTAGAATACGCGACGTTTTCTAACTGTAAAATTTAATCATGAGCCCCCAGCTTCTCGACTCCGTTCTGCTTCGCACCGACTTCCCCGAACTCAAGCTCCATGCCAGCGGCAAAGTCCGGGACGTTTACCAGCTCGACGCCGAGCATCTGCTCTTCATCGCCACCGACCGCATCTCTGCGTTCGACTACGTGCTCGCCACGGGCATCCCGCACAAGGGACGCGTGCTCACGCAGATTTCCCTTTTCTGGTTCGACTTTCTACGCGACGTCGTCGCCAACCACGTGGTCACCGCCGACGTGAAACAATATCCGGCAATCGCGCAGAAGTATGCCGACCAACTGCAGGGCCGGTCGATGCTGGTCATGCGCGCCGAGATGATTCCAGTAGAGTGCGTGGTGCGAGGATATATTTCCGGATCGGCGTGGAAAGAATACAAAACCAGTGGCCGCGTTTGCGGAATAGAACTGCCCGCGGGACTTAAAGAATCGAGTAAGTTGCCGCAACCCATATTTACTCCGGCGACCAAAGCGACCACCGGGCATGATGAAAATATTTCCTTCGATGAGATGACCCGAATCGTGGGCGTAGAGTTAAGCCGCCAACTCCGCGAGCTGAGCTTGAAGGTCTACACCAAGGCGGCAGACTACGCTTTGCAGAAGGGGATTATCATCGCCGATACTAAGTTTGAGTTTGGAATGACCTCCAAGGGCATCACTCTTGCCGACGAAGTGCTGACTCCTGATTCATCCCGCTTCTGGCCGGCAGATAAATACCAGCCGGGACGGGCGCAGGATTCGTACGACAAGCAATACGTTCGCGACTACCTTGAGGAGATTCACTGGGATAAACAGCCGCCCGCTCCCGCTCTTCCGGTGGAAGTAGCGCGGCGGACCAGCGACAAATACCTGGAGGCTTTTCACCAGCTCACCGGACGCGAGCTGGATGTTTAGTGCAGTAATCATTTGGGGAACACGATGACGGGAGCTGACTGGGTCATCGTGGTTGTCATTCTTGTATCGGTGGTTCAGGCTGCGATCTCGGGTTTCTTTCATGAAGCCTTTGGCATCGCAGGTTTAGTTTTTGGTTATCTGCTGGCCGCGTGGAATTATGAGCGGCTCGCGGCGCGATACGCGCCTTACTTGAAGTCGATGTGGTTGGGCGAAATCGCGGCTTTCCTGATTATTTTTTTGGCGGTGCTCGTCCTCGCCGGAATCGCGGGGCGGATCACCCGCCATATCGTAAAAGAAGCTGGACTCAGTTTTGTTGATCGGATTTTAGGCGGGGCGCTGGGGTTGCTGCGTGGAAGTTTGACGGTCGCAGTGGTCCTCACCAGCATGACTGCGTTCACGCCGACTTCAGCGTGGCTGCAAGGTTCGGAGCTGGCGCCATATTTCCTGGTCGTGGGACGTGCCGCGATCTGGGTGGCGCCGTCGGAATTGCGCGCCCGCTTTTACCAAGGACTCGACTTGCTCCGTCGCGAACAGCAACACACGTAGCGCGTGGCAGGTCTAAACGGATTCAGGCAAACAGAGAGAAGCGCGGATGGCAGCTCGCAATAAGCAGCTTTTTTCGGCCGCTTTTCAAAAAGAAAGAGGATGCCGTGAGAGATCAGCTCGAAGCACTCATCCTGCAAATGTACAAAAGCAACATTCTGTACTCTGAGGCAGTGCGCGAATTCAAGAAGCGGTTCATTCTCACCGTGCTGCAGGAAAACAACGGAAACCAGTGTCGCGCTGCCCGTCAACTGGGGATGCATCGCAACACTCTCAGCCGTACTATTTCTGAATTGAAGATTGATATACGGCAACTACGCGCCGGGGCCAAACGTCCTCCCCGCAGCGCTCGCCCCGCGACTTACGACAAGAAGGCCGTCCGCTGAAAATCCCGATCTAATCCCGCGAAATCACCAATGAAAATCAGGGCAGCGATTGCTCGCTGCCTAATCCATTTTTAACTTTCGCCGCTCTTAATTGCCAGTCGTGCGGCGATGCGTCGGCTTCGGCGCCGGCGCCTTGGTCAGCAATGCGCCCTTCTCCAAAGTCATCACAAACGGACTTGGTGTGTAGGAAGCAGGCGTCCCCTGGAAATCCAGCGTCGACTGTTCCGCCGGCATCAACTTGGCCGGAATCGTTCCGTCCATGGTAAGGATAATATCCGCCCGCTTGGCATCGATGTCATCCTGGCTCGCTGCAATCTGCAACTCGGTCGGCGACGCCTTGATGACCGTGCCCTCCATCTGCAAGGACACGCCTTTGATCGCAGACCACACCTTGTCCGCATCGGCCTGCGCGCCCGCGGAAAGAACCAGCTCCCACTCGGCGAAACTCATATCCTTGGGTGCTTTGGTCTTTACCAGATCAGCCGCCTGCTCGGCGGGAGTAGGAGGAACATATGCCTTGATGGTGAACCCGGGCGGCGGCAGCGGTGTAGTTGCCGTCAGCGCCAGCAGGTCGTTCCAGCCTTCTTCCGAGCCATGGTATTTCACATATTTGGCGTGACCGAACTTCGTAATCTGCGCCTTGCCCCCCGGATCCTTGACCAGATTAATCGCGCGCGCAATGAAGAACAGTCCGTTCACATCATCTTCAGGAGTCGCCGTCAGACTGGCAAGAGCCAAAGGATAGACGTTTTCCACGTTATTCGGATCGGCTTCCACCGCGGCCCGCAGATCCTTCTCTGCGGTTGCGTTGTCTTTCAACTGCAACGCGGAAAATCCTGCCACACTCTCGAGCAAGGACCCCAACTGGGTTTTCTGTTTCTGGAAATCCGCATCCGAAACTCCGTCCGGTTTCACCATCGTGGTAAGCGCTTGCAGGCCGCGCTCTGCGTGCCCTTTGGCATCCGCCCACTTTTGGGCAGCGCGCTCGTTATAGGCCAATAAGGCCAGCGCGCGAACATTATTCGGGTTGGCAGTCAACAACCGGTTCGCGGCGTCCATCACCTTGGCCTGGTTGCCCGTCTGTTGATAGGCTCCCATCAGCAGCTCCAGCGCGTCTTCTTTCATCACGCTGTTGGGGTATTGATTGAGGAAAGCCTCCAGACCGCTGATTTGCGCACTCGGATCCTTCGACTGCGCGGCTCCAACATAGGCGTTGTATTCCGCTGGATCTTTGATCTCTTTCTTCTGCTGCGGTTGCGACGCAGCCGGTTGCGTCTGTGCGGGCGCCGCGGTTTGGGTTTGCGGTTGCGTTGTGGCTTGCTGAACCGAGGCTATTCCAGCAAACGTGATCACAATCGCCACTAGACTCGTCTTCATTTTGAATTGGCTCCTTGAATTGTCGGGAAAACGGACGGCATTCGTACCCGGGTATACCCAAGCTTACATCCCGGCTGCTCAGTGCATGCGCCCTTCTCGGCCCATGCGGCAGGTCCGGAAAACCCAGCGCCCGCCCGGTAATGCCAACGAGGCCAAGATATTATTTCCGGTGAGCCGGATTATAAGTATGTATCTCCACTAAGGCAAGCTTACTTTCCAGACTCTCCTGCCAATTCTGTAAGATGCAGAATAGGGGCTCGCGTTGGTTAGAAGTCTTTAACCTGATTATCATAAAGCAGAGGTCCTAAGGAGGCGACTGTCAATATGACCAGTCTGGATGGCCAAGTCGCGGTAGTCACGGGAGCGGGACGAGGTATCGGCGCAGCGATTGCCGCCAAAATTGCCGGCATGGGAGCAACGGTCGTCCTTGCCGGACGCACACGTGAGCCTCTTGAATCCACGGCTGACTCGATCGTAAAAGCCGGCGGGCAAGCCGAAGCAGTCGTCTGCGACGTGATGCACCTCAGCACCGTCGAGGCCCTGGCCGCACACGTCGACAAAACTTTCGGCCGGCTCGACATTCTCGTCAACAATGCGGGCATCGGCGGATTTAGAAGCCCGCTGCACCAACTGCCGCCCGAGTCATGGGATCAGATCCTGAACACCAACTTGCGCGGAGTCTACTTCTGCATTCGCGCTCTCGCTCCCCTGATGATTCGCGCTCGTACCGGACACGTCATCAACATCTCGTCGCTCGCCGGAAAGAATGCTCTGCCGAATGGCGCTGCTTACGCCGCCTCGAAGTGGGGACTGAACGGCTTAAGCTATTCGGTCGCCGAAGAATTGCGCGCTTATAACATCCGCGTATCGGTCGTCTGTCCCGGCTCCGTCGACACCGAACTCAGCCCGCACACCGGAAAAGATCCAGCAAAAATGCTGCAACCGGAAGACGTGGCTCACACGGTGGCAATGCTGGTGACGCAAGCCCCGCAATCATTCGTAAGCGAGATTCTCATCCGCCCAACCCAAAAGCCGTAACTAAGTGGCGCGGACCTGCCCTCAGCGCAGTCGAAGGGTCGCCCGCGAGCTGAAATTCGAAGTGGAATTCGAAAGGACCTCTAGGCGATCACCATCTCACTATTCGTAGCCCCAGCTGCCGCAGTAATCGGGAACGTCGCCACCACCGTCGTTCCGCCACCATTCGAGTGAACGCTCAGATTCCCACCAAGCTGCAGAATCCGCTCCCTCATTCCCCTAAGACCCACGCCCATTGCGCCATTGCCCGAAGCGCTCACGTGCTTCTCAGCCGGTATGCCTCTGCCTCGATCCTGAACTTCGAGGCGAACCTCGCCATTCGATCGCAGCAAACGAACCGCGGCCTCCGAACTGCCAGAGTGCCGATGGACATTGTTAAGGCATTCCTGAACCACACGGAAGATGGCAAACTCCAAGTCGGAATTCAGCCGCCCAAAATCCGAATCGCGTTCCAGGGTTGCGGCAATCCCACTGCGCTGCATGAATCCCTCGACGTACCATTCCAGGGCCGTCCCAAGACCGATTTCGTCCAACAAAAGCGGATGCAACAAATGGGAGATGGCCCGAAGCTCGCTATTAACGTTTTGCAACAGCGCGTAGCTTTCGGCCAGAACTCGCGCTTCTTCCGGACTCAAATTCCCCGACTTTTTCAGCTGCCCAAGGTTCAGCATCAGCGCGATCACCGTCTGCCCAGCACTGTCATGCAGTTCGCGCGCAATCCTTCGGCGCTCGTCATCCTGCATATTCATTAATTGTGCGCTAAGTTGACGCGCCGCCTCGGCCGCCTTACGGTCTGTGATGTCGCGGTTTATTTCGAGCCAGGACGTAAGATTGCGGTTCCCTTCTTTCAGAGGCGTCCAACGGCTTGCCACCGTCACTTTGCTGCCGTCCCGCTTTGTATGGACCAACTCCCCTTGCCAACCGCCTTGCTGGCGCTGCTGCGCGATTTCGGCAAGCGGGACGGGAAACTCAGTCCGCAACAGTTTGTGGGGACTTTGCCCGATCGCCTCCGCGCTTGACCATCCATACAGCCGTTCAGCGCCTTTGTTCCAATAGGTGATCATTCCATCGGAGCCAACCACAAAGATGGCATCATTCGCGGCGTCCAGGCACTCCGCCTGCGCTCTTACTCTTGCCGCTTCCTCTGATAGCTTTTGATTGGCAATGTTGAGCTGCGCCGTACGCTCTTCTACCCGATACTCAAGCTGCTCTTGTGCCTTGCGCAGTTCATCTTCGATTCGCCCCCGCTCAGCCGACTCCCGCGCCCATCGGGCCCTGGATCGACGATTCGCCTCTCCCAGCGCAATGATGAAACCTGACACCACCGAGAAAATCGCCATCCCGGAAATCTCAGCCCTGGGATTCTGCAACGCAAAGGAATGCAAGTATGGAAGGAACCAGTACCAGACCCCAACTACGCATACCAGCGTGCAGACGATGGATGCGCCAACGCCGCAATACCAGGCCGAGAGGATGATGGCGGCCCAGGAGGTGAGGAAAGGGTAGCTTACTCCGAGCAAAGGCGAAAGCACTTCCCGCAGCAGCAGGGCGGCCACCGCTGCCACAATCGCAAGGGAATAGCATCCTGCCTTTGGGATTGGCCTGCGCATCAGCCTGCCTTCTTTCCGGAGAAGATTCGAGCCTTAGATTCCGAAACGGCTCTAAAGGTTATACCGTAAGCAACAGGTCGAAGCATCGGGTATTCACTGTAGTCCAGGGTGGCGATCGGGCGCCCCCGCCCGCAGGCTGAACCGCGCTTCGGGAACAGCCCATCGGACTAGGCCGCAGATCGAGCCACGCCAGCGAGAAAGAGTGGGGCACGTTTTCTATGTGTGATTCAGGCTGCCTTGGAATGCGTGCGCCCCGCGCTGAAGTGCAGAGCCCTTTTGTCGGACTCGACGTGAGCCGGATCGAGACCATGGCGAATGGGCGACGAAGCTTTGGTCCGCCGGATGGCCGGGGGCGGCCGCGCCGACGTGGTTATGGCGGTGTCCGTCGCGAACCAATTACTGGCTGTTGATAGTGAATCTTCAGCCCCCGCCGGGTCATCTTATAAGGAACGTAAGTGCCATTTTTACTTGGACTTGCATTTTAGGAGATTCGATCATGGCTACCCTTCCGAGAACGATGACAGGAGAGCATCTTGCCTCCCGCCCGCTTGTTTCCAGTCAAGTCGACGAGCTGCTCAAGCTGCAAAAGGCGGCGCAGAATATCAGCTCGATTCTAGACCTTGATCGACTCATCGACAAAGTCGTGAACGATGTGGCACCGTCTTTCGGGTGCGTCGAGGCGGATATCTACCTGCACGACGAAGAACGCGGGGAACTGACGCTGGCTTGCGCGCATGGTTGCGCCGGCTGCGAAATTTGCGGCACGGGAAACAGCCTGAAGATCGGGAAAGAGGGCATGGTCGGCTATGTTGCGGCCACCGGCCAGATGCGCTATGCGCCGGACGTGCGAAAAGATCCGTATTACATCGGATGCGAAGAGTCGACGCAGTCTGAGGTTGCGATTCCGCTGCACGTGGATGGAAAGCTGATTGGCGTGTTCACGGCTTCGCATCCTGAGCTGGATGCGTTCCCTGCAGAACAGCTACGATTGTTGCAGGCGCTGTGCGGTTACGTGGCAGTTGCGGTACACAATGCGCGGCGTTTTCAGGAAGAGCAGCATCAGCGGCAGGAGATGAGCCGCGAGGCCAATGAAGCGCGCAAGATTCAGCAGGCTTTGTTGCCTCGGTGCTCGCCGTACATTCCCGGCTTCGCGATCTCCGGTTTATCGACTCCGGCGGGTGCAGTGGGCGGAGACTGGTACGATTTCATTCCCTTCGACGACGGCCGCTGGGGATTGGTGTTGGCGGACGTTTCGGGAAAAGGCATGGCGGCAGCTCTGCTCATGTCGGCAACTCGCGGAATGCTTCGCTCGCTGGCAAACGCGTGCTGCCCCAGCCAGGTGCTGACGAAGCTGAACGAGTTGCTGGTCAAAGACTTCCCTTCTGGCAGATTCGTGACCATGGTGTACGGGATTCTTGATCCGGCGACGCGGGTTTTGAGGTTCTCGAGTGCGGGGCACTTGCGTCCACTGTTGATTGCAAATTCGCAGGCACGCTTCCTTGAGACGGAGCGAGGATTGCCGTTGGGTATTGGATTGGGCGAATATTCCGAGGCGCAAGTACATTTGCCCGAAGGCTCACGTCTGCTGTTTTATAGCGACGGCATTACCGAGGCGACGAATCCGGAAGAAGATGAGTATGGAGCGGAGCGGCTGGAGCACCACTTTCGGCGAGAGGATGCGTCGGCGGAGAGCATTCTCGCGGATGTTCGGACATTCGCCGATGGCGAGGGTTTGCATGATGACGCTACTGTGATTTTGGTGAAGGCGTAGATTCTGTAGAAGTTCTCCTTCTCTTTTCTGGTTGACGAAGTAGAAACGCTTTTAACCACGAAGGACACAGAGATACGCAAAGGATGCACCGACATTCGTCATCCAAAGCGGGCTTTGTGTTCTTTCAGGATGCAAAGATCCATGATTACGAACATCCCAGCCTTGCGGGCTTTCTCTGCGGCTTTTTCGTGAATGACTTCTTCCTGCATCCAAACGGCGGGAACCTTTAATCGTATCGCCTGATCGACAACCTCTTCCACGAACTCGGAGCGGCGAAAGATATTCACGAGGTCGATCTTCTCCCTAAGGTCGAGCAGGGATGGGTACGCGGTTTCGCCTAATACCCCTTTAATTCCAGGATTGACCGGAATGATGCGGTAACCATTCGCCTGCATGTACGCGGAAACGCCGTAGCTGGGCCGCAGTGGATTGTTGGAGAGCCCGACTACGGCGATGGTTTTGGCGCGCTGCAACAAATCCGCAATGGGATCAGGTTTAGGCGATGAAGGCATCCCAAGCATTGTAGCCACGGCAATTACGGGAAGCCAATTCGGGGCGGCGTCTGTTTAATCCTTGTTGGCTGTTTCCGACTTCTGCCTGAACATTCTGAGCGCCATTTTACGTACCGTGTCCGAGACTTCTTTGTTGCCGGCGAGATTCTTGAGATCTGTGGCTAGCAAATGCTTAATCAGGCCCAGGGAGACATCGATGGGGGTTCGAGGGTTGTTGGTAAGGTTTCGCACGACGGCGTACTGCTTCATGAACCGCCGTTTCAGAGTGATTGCACGGAGAACCGCCTCGAGCACATTCTTTTGATTGGCAAACTTTTCAACTTCTCCGTCGGTCAGCTTGGGTGATTCAAGCACGGCGAGAGCTACGATTTTTGTGCCGTCACGAATGAGCAGCGAGCGTTCTTCTTTGCTGCCTTTCATGGCGAGTTGGATGCGTCCGGTGATGCCCAGCTTGGAAATTTTCTGGAGCGCGCTGCCTCGTTGTTCTTCAGGGCTGAGATAAGCCTTTTTCACTGGAGACGGCGCTTTTTTCGCAGCCGTGGCTGCGCCTTGGGAGCTCGAAGCAACCGCTTCGGTTTTGGCCTCGACCGGCGCCAGTTGAGGAGCAGCAGACGGAAGTTCTTCTACTCCGCCGACTGGCTGGAACGGTTTGTCGCCTTCGGCGGAAATTTCGGCGGCGTGCTCGGTCAGATATACGATAGTCGTTTTCTCTGTGGCCTCGTCCGTGCCAGGATCGGTGCTCGCTATTTGATTGGGCGGTGGCTCGGGCGGGACAATTTTCGCCGCAACTGGCTGCGGTGCCGGCGCTGTTTCTTTAACTGTTGGCGGACTGAGCGACGCCAACTTCTCCGCAATCGCTGACGATTGCGCCGAGTTCAAGCTCGGATTGGAGCTGAGTGCGCTCAGAATTGTTTGAGACCGATTCACGCGCGGGCTCTTGGCCAGAGTTTCCAACATGTAGCGTGAAGCTGCGGCGGCGAGCTCGGCCAGAGATTGCTCGGAGACCGAGGGGTTCTCAAGCAACCCGGGGAGCAGGGTTGGCCGAAGATTCCCCGGCGTGATCATGTAGGCCAGGACTTCTTTGGGCGTCGACGGGTCGGCTGCCGCCTTGCGCGAAGAAGATTCATCCCATCCGGCCAGAGTCAGGCGGGCGCGCTCGGCGAAGATTTTGGTCTGCGTCGCGAGGTAAACCAGGATCTCGATCATTTCCTGAGGAGGCACAGCGAGTGCTCCCCGGGCAGCAGTCTGCATTACTTGCGAAGACGCCATGGAGGAGCGGATGGTGTCGATCATGCGCGGCATAGATGTTGGTCAGCTCCGAAAATACTGGAAGGTATAGGATCACGCCCCGCAGGGCTGTTTCGCCAGCAATTTGGTGAGGAGTAACGTTACGAAAGGCACTGGGATCTAAGCGTGAATACTCGTCATCCCGAAGCGGAAGCGAGGGATCTAGGCTCTTTCCTGCCACGGCGGTATCGTCAGCGTGAGAAGAACCCAGATCCCTCGCTCTGCTCGGGAGACAATTTGTGGTGAGGTCTAGGCGGAGGCAGCCAAAGTTTCCAGTTCGATTACGACTCGCTCCAGTTCATCCACGATGCGGTTGGGTTTCTTTCGCTTGAATTCGTCCAATAACGCGCGGTAGTACCAGAGAGTGCCTTCGCGTTTTCCATGGAAGCGTTTCCAGATTCGTTCTCCGTGTTCGCGATAGTCGGCGACGATGGAACGCGCGTTGTGCAACTTGTCGGCTGCCGATACCAGGCGTGTGTCGGCGTCGGCGGTGCGGAGATGCCTGATGTATGGCTCTTTGCGCTCGCGCCACGGCGGCTTGGTTGTGGTAAACGCGTCACTACAGCCTTCGACAATATGCGCCACTCGTTTGCCGAAACGGCGACGGACTTGGTTGAGCATGGGAACACCGCCGCAGTCTTCAGCGACGTCGTGTAAGAGCGCGGCCATGGCAAGATCTTCGTCGCCTCCTGCTTCGAGCACCAGACCGGCGACTCCAAGCAAGTGTGAGATATAGGGAACGCTGCCTCCCTTGCGGGTCTGGGCGGCGTGTTTGCGCGTGGCGAACAGCAGAGCGCGTTCAAAACGGGGGCCGAGACTGGTAGTTGTTTGTTTTTTGCGTTTCATCGGACGTTCTGCTACTTCACATTATTGATCAAGACTACATCGCTGTTTACCGAGCCGCGGGCCAGGAATAGTTGTTTGCCGCCGGCGGACCACCCTCCGCCCAACTTCTCAAGGTTGCGGTAATGCGAGATGGTTTGGTTCAGTAGTTGGTTCAGGCCTCAGGGATGAAATGTAACAGTCGGCGGAAAGAAAGGCGACTGCGGGAGTTTGCGGCTCGGCTGTCCCCACATGATTATTGTTGTTTCTCGCTGCGGCGCATTTGCAAATAGGCGCGGATGAAAGGTTGCAGGTCGCCATCGATTACGCGGTCCACGTCGCCGATTTCCGTTTTGGTGCGGTGGTCTTTGATCATGCGATAAGGCTGCAGAATGTACGAACGAATTTGTGAGCCGAAGTCGATGTCGAGTTTCGAGTCTTCGATCTTCTTGGTAGCAGCGCGCTTCTTCTCCAGTTCGTTTTCATAGAGCTTGGAACGGAGCATGCTCATGGCGCGATCTTTGTTTTTGTGCTGCGAACGCTCGTTTTGACAGGCCGCAACGATTCCCGTGGGAATGTGGGTGATGCGCACGGCGGAGTCGGTGGTATTGACGTGCTGTCCACCTTTGCCGCTAGAGCGATAGGTATCGATGCGCAAATCTTCGGGCTTGATGACGATGTCGATGCTGTCATCAATTTCCGGCGAGACGTATACGCTCGCGAACGATGTATGGCGGCGCTTGGCTTGATCGAACGGAGAAATACGCACCAGTCGGTGCACTCCAATTTCGCTGGTCAGCAGACCGAAGGCATACTCCCCATTGACCGCGAAGGTGGCTGATTTCAGCCCGGCTTCTTCGCCGGGTTGGTAGTCGTACAGCACAGTTTCGAATCCCTGACGCTCGGCCCATCGCAAATACATTCGCAGCAGCATGTCTGCCCAATCTTGCGATTCGGTGCCGCCGGCGCCGGGATGGATGGTGACGATGGCGTTACGAGCGTCGTTCTCGCCCGAGAGCAGAGTTTCGGTTTCGAGGCGGTCGACGAGTTGGCGCAGTGAGTCGATTTCGCGGCGCAGATCGGCGTCGACGCTCTCGCCTTCGCGAGCCAAGTCAAAGTAGGCGGAAATGTCGTCGCTATGGCGGATGAGATTGGCTTCGTTGGCCAACATATCTTCAAGGCGCTTTTTCTCGCGCATGATCTGCTGGGATTTTTGCGGATTCGACCAGAGATTGGGGTCGGAGGCTTGCTTCTCGATCTCGGTCAGATGTTGGCGCAGATTGCCCGCGTCAAAGATACTCCCGAAGTTCGCGGACTTTATCTTTCAGGACTGTGTATTCTTTTTCTAACTCTTCAACCATGGTGTTTCCTCTTGAACTTTTCGCGGGAGACGTTGCTAGCAACGTCTCTACAGCTGCCGCTGCTACGTTTCTTTTGGTTTGCGAACAAACAGCCGCATGAATAATGCCACTACGGAAATTATCGCACACGCGTAGGCGAACCAGTCACCGTGGCGGGTGTAGAACGTGGTTGTGTTCACGAGTGCGTACGGCGCTCGCAGCGCGGTGCGTATTTTGCGGGGTACGCTGGCGACGATTCGTCCGTTGGGATCGATTGCGGCGGTAACGCCAGTGTTCGTGTCGAGCAGCAGCCAGCGGTTGTTTTCAACCGCGCGCATTCGGGATTGCTTCAGGTGTTGCGCGTAGGCCCCACTGTCGCCGTACCAGCCGTCGTTGGAAATGTTTACCAGGACCTGAGCTCCGTTGTTGGCGAACTGACGGATGTCGTCGGGGAAAATGGATTCGTAGCAGATGAAAACCCCGAGCTTGGTCCCGGCATCGAGCGCTGCGCGGGATGTGCCACGGGAAAAATCTCCGACTTCTTTGGTCAAGCCTCCGGCAAAAGAAAATATTTGTTTGAAAGGCACGTACTCGCCGAATGGGACGAGATGAATTTTGTCGTAGCGAGAAAGCCAGTCGCCGTTCGGACTTACGAGCGAGGCCGAGTTGTAGATTTCAGTGGGCTGATTTGGCGTCGCGGTGGCATTGCGAATGCCAATGCTGCCGGCGAGCAGCCACGCGTTCGATTGGCGTGCGAGGTTGCTGACCGCATCGCGGAAGAGTGGATCGCTGGAGTAGAACGGGGCCGGATTTTCCGGCCAGACAATCAGGTCAGGGCGCGGCGAGCCACTTGATGCCAGACTGATTTCAGTTAAGTCACGCAACGTGTCATTAAAATATTGTTTTGTCCAATCGGCGCCTTCGAGGATGGGCACATTGGCCTGCACCAGAACCGCGGCGCGGTCAGCAGGAAGTGCAGGCACGGGAACCAAACTTCCGGCTTGCAAGATCAGCGCGGCGGCGACGGTAGCCAGCAGGAGCCGTTTTCGCTTATCGCGCGGGACCAGAAAAGCGGCCGCTAATGCCGCATTCACCAGCATGATCTCAAATGACAATCCGTAAACGCCCGTAACTGAGGCGATGCGAGCCAGCGGAATATTATCCACTTGTGTTGTGCCCAGCAGGCCCCAGGGGAATCCGGTGATGCGAGTGCGGGCAAGTTCGACGGCCACCCAGAGTACGGGCGAGAGCAGCAATACTCGCAGGTTGACTGGGCGGCTCCCCGCGACCAAGCTCATCAACAGTCCGAAGAGGCCGTGGTAAATCGCGAGGTAAAGGCAGAACAAAATTAGAATGACAATCCCGACTGGCGTGCTCACGCCGCCGTATTGATGCATGACGCTGTAAATCCAATAGCAGGTGCCGGCGTACCACAAAATTCCAGAAGCGTATCCGAGCAGAAACCCTTGCAGCGGCTTGGCTGGAAGGAGCTTTATTCCGGCTCGCAATTGGAGCGTGTCTGGTTGCCGAGTTCGCAAGAGAGCGATCAGCAGCGGTGTGATCGCTACCCAGCAGAGCATGTAGAGATTGGGAAGCGGGAAGATGAGAATCTGCAAAACGGCGGAGAGCAGGACGAGGAGCCAGGCACTCTTGTGAATGTGGGACACGTCAGCAGGATAGCAAACACTGCGTGTCAGGCACGCGCGTTGCAAACTCAGCCGCGCGGCATTCTCACCAGTTCTTAAGGGGATTTGCTCTCAGAACTCCCTGCGACTGCTCGGCCCAGCCGACAAACTCGGGGTCCTTCGACTCCGCAGACTCTCCGGCTTGCGGAGAATCTGCTGCGCTCAGGATGACAAGTGGCCTATCCCACTCGCAGCTAAGCTCTTTCTGACAAACCCGGCGATCTCTTTGGTTACGTATTCGGGCGGATGAATTTCGAAGATCGGACGGCCTGCAACCGGTTTCAGTGAAATGCCCGTCCATGCTGATTTGCCGGCGCCGGTCTCTTTCGGCGCGTGCAAAATTACCGCGTCGGCTCGGTCGAGGAATTCCTGGGCAGTGCGTTTGAAATCTGCGGTGGCTGGATCGAGGACCGTCAAGTAAAGATCCGGGCGGACGAACTTTAGAATGCTGTTTGATTCGAGGATCGTATTTTCTGATTCGGCGAGTCTACGGCGGATGGTTGGGACAGCTTCCGCAAGACGGCCCTGTTCGGTGCGCACCCAGAGAGCGCGAACCGCGCCGGCTACGAGAAAGCGTGAAGTGTCGGAATCGCCGGAACGATCTTTTTCTTCCGAGATCGCCCAGCCGTGATCGTCGGTGGCGCAGTGGCAGGATTCGCCGTTGAGCGAGCAGACTCCGTGTCCGTATTGCGTGATCTTCAGCGCGGTCCAGTGATATTCAGGCAGAGCTGCGATCAGGCCAGCGACAACGCTGGTCTTGCCTACGCTGCGGGAGTGTCCGCCGATTACGACGATTGCCATAGTTATTTGATTCGCGGGCTGGGGGGCCCGCGCGACATAACGACGTCTAATCCTTCTTTGCTAATCTCGCTAGCACGGCCAGCTCTTTCAGGTATTCGCGCAGCGGCCTTGCCGGAGTTCCCCAAAAAACTACGCCTTTGCCGCGAATTACTTTGTTGCTTGGAACCCCGCATTGCGCGCCCAGGATCGCTCCCGCCTCGACGCGAACATGATCGGCAATGCCAACCTGACCGGCCACCACCACTCCGTTCTCCAACACCGCGCTGCCCGAGAGCCCGGTTTGCGCAGCGATCACAACGTCTTCGCCGATCTGGCAATTGTGAGCGATGTGCACCAGGTTATCGATTTTGGTGCCTCGCCCAATACGGGTTACATCGAGAGCTCCGCGATCGATGGTCGTGTTGGCGCCGATTTCGACGTCGTCTTCGATTTCGAGACGTCCGACTTGCGGAAACTTTTCGTAGCGTCCGGTCGCCCGATCGCGCACGCAGCCGAAGCCGTCGCTGCCGAGGACGGCGCCGGAATGAACGATTACGCGGTTTCCCATTCGCACACTGGGATAGATCGTGACGTTCGGATATAGATCACAGTTAAGTCCGATGTTTGCTTTCGCGCCGATTACGCTGCCGGCCCCGATCTGCGTGCCTTCGCCAATGGTCGCGCCCTCTCCGATCACAACTCGCTGCTCAACCGAAACGTCGCTTGCCAGTTTTGCCGAGGGATGCACGATTGCGCTGGGATCAACGCCGGGCTTCCGCTGTGGTTTCGGACAAAGAAGTCGCGCGGCGCGGGCAAAGGCCAAGCGGGGTTGGGTCGCAAGAAGTAGTGGCTTGGAGCTCGGCTTCCCTGTCGCAAAATCGCCCGTGATTACGGCCGCAGCACGCGATTCGAGGGCTGATTCGAGATGTTTTTCGTCGTCCACGAAAATCAAATCGCCCGGACCTGCCGAGTGAACGCTCGCTATGCCTGTCAGTCGCGTAGTTTCGTCTCCCAGTACGCGGGCCTGTACAAAGTCGGCGACCTCTTTGACGGATCGGGCCCTGACTAAAGTCATGGCACCTTTTTATACGTTTGGCCTGGGAAAGGAAAGCAGGGGCTAGAATATTTGCATGGAGCGAAGGATTTTCTGGATCAGCTTCACCGTGCTGGGATTGGCCGCGGATTTTATTTTGCCTCTTTGGTGGGCTTTGGCAGCAACCCTGCCAATTGTCTTTGTGAGTTGGTGGATCGCGTATCGGAGTGACTGGTTTTAAGCGGGGAGACGTTGCAAGCAACGTTTCTACAGTTTTTTATTAGTAAAGCGGCGGTTGGCCTTCCGGCCTTGTCTTCCAGCGGCGATGAACCCATAGCCATTGATCCGGGTAGCGGCGGACGTAGTCTTCAATTACTTTCGTAAACAAAGCAGTGTTCGCAAGAGCGTCGACATCATCGTTTCCCGTGCGCACCAAATTGATCGCAGGATCGAAACGCAGGCGGTATTTTCGCAGGGCGGGATCCCAGATGGTGAAACCCGGCACGACAGCCGCGTCGGTGCGCAATGCGATTCTCGCCAAGCCGCTCGCTGTGCACGCCGGAATTCCAAAGAAGTCCACGAACACGCCTTGCGGCGGAGTCATGTTTGTGTCCATGAGAATGCCCACTGTTTCTCCGGCTTTCATAGCCGAGAGCAGGCCGCGAACGAAATCGTCCTTGTCGACCATGGAGTTGCCGTGCATGGTGCGATATTGGCGGGTCAGGCGATCCAGGTAAACGTTGTCGAGTGAGCGCATCACGACGTGGAGGGGATGTCCGTGCAGCGAGTGGGTAAAGGCTGAGAGCTCCCACGCCCCCAAGTGCGCGGTCAGAAATAGCACACCCTTGCCGCGTGCCAGCGCTCGCTCGAAATTCTCGAATCCGTCATAGACTACGACTTTGCCGACATTCTCTGGCGTGTATTTAGGGAAGAGACACACTTCAGCGGCTTGCCTTCCAAAGGAAGTAAAAACGCCGCGCAGGATTTTCGCACGTTGATGATGGCTCTTATCGGGAAATGCCAGCGCCAGATTATGCATGGCCACACGCCGCAGCCGCACGTGCAGCGCATAAACGATCCATCCAAGAGTGATCCCAGCGGCGCGGGCCAATGGACGTGGCAATGCCCCTATGAATTTGATGATTACCCAGGCGAGGGCGTACTCGATGCGCTGACGCATGTTGGGGAAAGGGTGACGGTAGCACCGGTGATATCCCGCGTCAAACCAGCCAGGGCGCTGCGCTGGCGTCCGCGGAAGAACGATCTGGCGTTACTTGCTGGCATCCTGTGCCCATTTGGCCAGGGTTTGCAGGAATGGATACGCGGCTGCCGGTGGCTGGATCTCCCCTTGAAGCGCGGCTTTCGTGGTCACCATGTGCCCGTAGAATTCGCGGGTGCTGTCTTTGTCCTGACGAACCACTCCGCCGTCGAGCGCCACTCCGGCGAAAACTCCGCGCGCCCGCGAATAGCTCAGGATTTGAGCGCGCATCTTCCAATCGGTACCCGCCGCAGCCTGACGACCTACCGGACCGGCGGCGATGCTGGCATCCGCACCTAGCTTGAACTGGCTGGAGAGAAGCTGGCGCATGCCGTCGTCGTTCATGACGAGCATGACCAAATCGATCGCCTGGCCTCCGATCTGCAGGCCGAAGCTTCCTCCCTTGATGGTGAAGAAAGCCGGGGCGCTCCACCCTTTGGGATTTCGGCAACTGGCTAATCCGCGACCGTAGCGAGCGCCCACGACGAAGCCCCCATTCAACATGGAGGGCACCACGGCCACACACTCGGCTGAGCCCAGCACATCCGAGGGAATGCCCTGATCAGGCGCCGACTGGATTTCGTTGAGCACGTCTGCAGCGGCCTGAACGCGGTCCTGGGCTTTGCTTGGCTTAGCCGTTTGGCTCTCGTCAGCGGCAAAAGCGAAAGCAGCTAAACCGACTACGGCGCACAAGAGCAGAACTCTCTTCATCATTTCTCACCTTCTTATTTGTGCGTTGCTTGGAAAATGGCTGGAAATGATTCTAAAGGATTCTTGAGGTTCGGTGAGGCTTGTCGCGAAGGGAAATGGACTGGGCTATTGCTGATTCGGGCACGTACAAAAAATGCGGGGTTGGCAACGGTGACCCTAATCTCCGCTCCCAACCCCGTCTCCCAGGTTCTGTGGTAGGTGAAACGAGTATGCGTCAGGGCTGGAAAGCCGGCAAGATTACCGGGGGCACTGTACTTTGGTAACCGAGAACGCGCCACTGTGAAAGGTGCTGCTTTACAATTTCACGCCGTTGTCTTCCTCGTTGCTGTCTCCGTCCTCGCTGTCACCGGAGTCGTCGCTGGACTTGTAGAGCTTGTAGTCCATCTCGACTTGGTCCGCTTCCGTTTTTCGACCCAGACTATCGAGAGCTTTGATCAGGCAAGGTCGTGCCATGTTCCAATGTGGATCCATATCAAGCATTTCGCGAAATTCCGCCACGGCATCGGAAAACAGATTGAATTGGCACATGGTGTAGCCGAGGTTTTGCCGAACCGCCATATTTCGCGGAGCCAAAACCTTGGCCTTGTTGAGAGCAGCCAGCGCTTGCTGAGGGTGTCGCCATTTCGTGTAAAGATTGCCAAGATTGTAGTAGTACATAGCGACGTTGGGGTCCAGTTCGATGGCTCGCTTGTATGCCGCCTCGGCTTTGGCCCACTCATTCTGCTGCGCTAATGCGAGCGCTTGATTGTTCAGATTCTTCGCCTCGGTATTGCTTCCGGCCTTAAGGTCGGATAGGTCTTCCACGTTATCACCACCGGCAGCGGCTCCTCCTGAATCCTGCATTTGTATGGTGGAGGACAGGGCCAGGTACTTGTGCGCTTCGGCATTGGCAGGTTGCAGACGCAGTGCCTGTTTTGCCTCGTCCGCTACCTGAGAACCTTGCTCGAGCCGGTAATAAATCTGCGCCAGCCGGACATGCGCATAGGCAAAGCCAGGATCCAATTCTGCGGATCGGACGAAAGCGGTCTTTGCGGAGGCGAAATCGCCGCTGATGAAATTCAGGTTGCCGATAGCCGCGTACAGGTTTGCGTCCTGATTCCCCTGAACACAAATTTCTAAACTGTGGCGAGCCGTGGCGTAGTCCTTGCCACTGAAAGCTTGGGCGGCAGCGATCAAAGCCTGCGGAACCTCTGAGGAAGCGGAAGCGTCAGGGTGCGAAGGCACATTAGGCAAGGCGGCAAGAAGTTCGGGCGCGACGTGGGCCTCCCTTAGACGATCCAGGTGAGTGTTGTCGGGCACAAAGGTTATTCCACGGGTTCGCACCTCGTTCAAGATGTCGGGCATCGCCATTCCGGCGATTTGCCATGTCACCAGGGTGGCTGCGGAGAGCGAAGGCTGCGCCGGGTGCCCGGTGTCTTGGTTAGCTTGCGCGGCGCGCCTGGCACGGAAGGCGCGGGCCGCATCGCCGACCGATTCCGTTTCCTGGGCACGGACTGGAAGAGCGGTACAGATAGCCAGAGCCAGGCAAAAACCTGCGAGCAACCACGACCGCTGCGGGCGCGGACTTTTCAGCACAGTATGTGTATTGAAGCCAAAAGGCCAAGCGTTGGCTGGTAAGAGAGAGTTGTGCATCGCGACGTCCCCTAGATGAGAGTTTTTCATCTGCCTGGGGGGACGAGCAGAGGAGTTTACGAAAAGAGCTAATGCCTATTTTGCCGCGACCAGGTTATGCGTAATGGCATGAACCGAAAGCGCGATGCGGTTCTGCACCCCGACTTTTCGCATTAATTTCGCGACGTGGGCCTTCACGGTTCGTTCTTCGATGCCCAGCGCGGAACCGATTTCTTTATTGGAGCGTCCGGCCACCAGCATTTCCAGAACTTCTTTTTCGCGGTCGGTAAAAGTGACGCGGCCGGCGGGGAAGATGCGTCCCGGAGATGACGACACGCGCTCGATGAACATGGAAAGCACACGCCGGGGCGCCCATACCGAACCCTCATTCACGACCCGGATGGCCTGCACGAATTCGGTTGGGGAAGCGGCCTCGTCCACGTAGCCCTTGGCGCCAGAAGCGATGGCTTTCAGAATAGTCTCTTCGTCGATGCCGGAACCTGTCACAATAATGCGCAGGTCGGGGCGCGTAGCCTTCATCGTGGCCATGAGATCGAACAGGTTCTGGCCATTGCGGTTGCCGAGCAGGACGAGATCGATACCCTGCAGGGCGGAGAGATCGGGAAGCGAGGCAGAGATCAACTCGAAATCCGACTCGTTGTCGAACAGGGCCCTAAATCCCACGAACCGTAGCGGATCACTTTCCACTACGGCAATACGGATCGGCGCTTTCTTTACCGGTGCAGCTTTCGTGGCCATTGCTGATTTCATAGCTTTCCTACTCGA
>JBEKGG010000023.1:0-39284 GCA_050012915.1 Terriglobales bacterium
CTCAGCTATAACGTGCGCAATCTGCGGCTCCGCAAGAGCCTGACGGTGATGACCGCGTTGGGAATTGCGCTGACCGTGGCCACAGCAGTTTTTATTATGGCGCTGCTGGCGGGACTGGGACGGGCATTTGCCACGACTGGCGATCCACTGAACGTGCTGATGCTACGCAAAGGTTCGGACTCGGAGCTGGCCGCCGGCGGAGTATCGCGAGATGCGATGCAGGTGTTGAAAGACCTGCCCGGTGTCGCCAAGAACAGTCAGGGCGAGCCTCTGGTCTCGGGCGAAGATATTCTGGTAGTGGTGTTGCCTCGCAAAGGCGGGACTGGCGAAACCAACGTGACGACTCGCTTCCTGACTCCGCTTGGAATCCAAATGCGACCTAAGATCCACCTCGTGTCCGGCCGCTGGTTTACGCCCGGACAGAGAGAGGTGGTGGTAAGCAGTTCGATCAATAAACGATTTGAGCACGCGAATATCGGCGACACCGTCCACATCGGCAAGGGCGACTGGCCGATTGTGGGCATCTTTGACGGCAGTGGCACGGCGCATGATTCCGAAATCTGGGGCGACATCAATCAGCTGGTGACGGATTTTGAGCGAACGGTATATTCCTCGGTGCTGGTGCGTGCGACCGACCCAGTCGCGGCTCTCGCGCTGAAGAACCGTGCCAATGACGATCAGCGGCTGGAGCTCAACGGCCTGCTCGAACCCGATTACTACGCCTCGCAAACCAAGTCGGGAGCGCCGATTAAAGTCGTAGGCTGGATGGTGGCCATCATCATGGCAGTCGGCTCCTGCTTCGCCGCAGCCAACACGATGTATGCTGCGGTCTCGTACCGCGGGCGCGAGATTGCCACGCTGCGCGTGATCGGATTTTCGCGGCCCAGCATTTTGACTTCATTTATGCTGGAGTCGTTGCTGTTGTCGCTATTAGGCGCGACGCTCGGAATCCTGTTGATGCTGCCATTCAACGGCATGACTACGGGAATGTCGAATCAAGTGACGTTCAGCGAAGTTGTGTTCAGCTTGCAAATGACGCCGCTGGTGGTGGTCAGCGCGATTGGCTTTGCCTTGATCATGGGAGTGGTGGGCGGGTTCGCTCCCGCGTGGCACGCCGCGCGCCGCGACATCCTTAGCGCTCTGCGCGATTAGAAACGGTGGTCCCAGTACGGGAATTTGCATCACGGATACGAAAAGAATCATTTGTAAGCCTCATGCCGATTGACGCAAAACACGAAGACCTGCAAAGCCTGCGAATCGATCGCAGCGCGCGAGCTGGCGGTGAAGGCGAGCCTCCCGTCTGGGCTCGGCGTTACATACTCATTGGAATTGGTTTGCTGGTTGTGCTTGGAGTTGTGGCCGTGGCCTACCGCCTGTTCTCTCATGATGCTCCGGAAGTGGAAGTGGTTCGCGCTTCGGCACAGAGCAGCGATGTTGGCGGGGTGGTCCTTTCCGCCAGCGGTTACATTGTGGCGCACCACAAGATCAATTTGAATTCCAAGGTGACGGGCCGGGTGAAGTGGATCGGCGTAGAAAAGGGCGACCAGGTTAAGGAAGACCAGGTCCTGGTGCGGCTCGAAGACGACGAATTTCGCGCCCAGTACGAACAGGCTAAAGGCGCCGCCGAGAATGCGCGGGCTTATCTTGAGGAGTTGCAGAACGGGTCGCGTCCCGAGGAAATCTTACAGGCCCAACACAATCTCGATGAGGCTCGAGCCACGCTGGCAGACGATCAACTTACGCTGGACCGCACGAAAGATTTGTGGAGTCAAGGCGTCGTGTCTAAACAAGCTCTGGATGATGCAACGGCCAAGTTCGGAGCCGACCAGCAGCGGGTCAATTCTCTGGACAAGGCGTTCCAGTTGGCCAAGCTGGGTCCGCGCCGGGAAGAGATTGCGCGTGCGCGGGGCGCTCTGGATCAGGCTCAGGGTCAGGCGGATTATGCCAAGTCTTTGCTCGATGCAACCGTGATCCGCGCCCCGGTTACGGGAACGATTTTGGAACGCGCCGCGGAAAAAGGCGAGCTTGTGACCTCGGGGTTTGCCAGTACTGCCGAAGGCGGTCCGCAAGGCCTGGTCGTTGCCTTAGCCGATCTGAACGATCTGCAGGTGGAACTCGATATCGCGCAGGACGACTTTGCCAAGCTCGGTCCGAAACAAAAGGGGATTATCACGGTCGATGCGTATCCCGACCTCAAGTGGGACGGAAAGATCGCCGAAATTTCTCCGGAAGCGAATCGTGCCAAGGCCACGGTTCAGGTCAAGGTGCAAATTCTCAATCCGGATGCCCACTTGCGCCCGGATATGAACGCCACGGTTAAATTTCTGGCGGACGAGTCTAAGCATGCTAATGCTCAGCCGCAAGGAGTTTTTGTTCCCAGCTCTGCGATTCACGATCGCAACGGCAAGAAGTTCGTCTTCGTAGCATTTGACGGGAACGCCGTGTCTCGCGAAGTCACGGTTCAGGCGCAGCGCAGCGGCGGCGTCATGGTGCAAGGCCTCAACGGCGGCGAAGACGTCATCAGCTCGGCGCCCCAAGATTTGAAAGACGGAGACAAAATTAAGATCAAGGGACAATCATGAGCACTGCTACTTTATCGAATACCGCTACGCAAACCAAAGTTGTGCAAGTCCGGAACGTAAGCAAGGTTTTCAAGCGGGACGCGTTCGAAGTGAAGGCGCTCGATGATGTTTCCATCGAAATCGCAGGCGGCGAGTTCCTGGCGTTGATGGGGCCGTCGGGCTCGGGGAAGACGACGCTGCTGAATATGATTGCGGCGATTGATCGGCCCACGTCGGGAGAACTGCTGGTGTTGGGCGAAAACGTTTTCCGTTTCAGCGATTCGCAATCTGCCCACTGGCGAAACGTGCATATCGGATACGTATTTCAAACCTTCAATCTGATTCCGGTACTCACGGCGTTCGAGAATGTCGAACTGCCGCTGCTGCTCACCAAGCTGAATTCACAGCAGCGCCGAGATCACGTGATGACCGCTCTGAAACTGGTTGGGCTGGAGGAACGGGTGCACCATTTGCCGAAACAACTCTCAGGCGGGCAGGAACAAAGAGTGGCGATTGCGCGGGCGATCGTCAGCGATCCGACTTTGTTGCTCGCCGACGAGCCTACCGGCGATCTCGACAGCCACTCGGCTACGGAAGTGCTGGAAATTCTGAAACGCCTGAATGAGGATTTTCACAAGACGGTGGTGATGGTCACGCACGATCCGCACGCAGCGTCGTATGCGCACGTGACGCGGCAGTTGGAAAAGGGAATGCTGCTGCCGGCGTAGAGGAATTTCCGCCAGCCCGCGCAAGATCCTTCGCGGCCTGACGGCCGCTCAGGAGGACGTCAACCCCGCGTGGGATGCAGCACGACTGCGTTTCTATAGTTGGGAAATCGCTGCGCTGCGTTGCTCTACCGGAGCTGGATCGGATACCCATTGCCATGCACGCCTGCCATTTTCGCGGACCACACTCAAGGCTTCGCCGTATTCTACCAAGCGGTTGAGTACGGTGGTCACCGAGGCCAGCGGATCCTTGTGGCGAACCAAGATGGCGGGAAGACGCTGCTGAATCTGCTCGCAGACTTCGCGCACCGCCAGCGGCCGTCCGGCTTCCATCAAAACCATGCGACACGCTTTGGTGAAGCCGGGCTGGCGCCCTCCGGTCTTGCGGTCGACTAACTCCAGCAAGTCTTCTCCGAGTATCTCGTCACCAAACAAATTCGCGAGCCCTGAGATTGTCTGCTTCAGGGTGCCAATGCGTTTCATGATTTCAGCCCTCTGCCGCATCAACTGGCGAAGTTCTTCATGGGCTGTTTTGACTACTTCCTGGACATGAGGATCCCCGGTGTGTAGAAGCGTTCCGTTGCCCGACCCGTTGCTGCCATTCGCTCCATGCTGCATAATCCCACCTCCGAACTTCCCTGACCGTGTTGGTGGCCTTGCACACCACTCCTGCGCCTAGATACGCAGGGATATGCTCATGAGTTCCATTCGCGCCATTGGAAACAAATCTGAGAAACCGACCCGACCACGCATTCGTCACGCTGGTTTCCCGGGACGAGATGGATTTCGTCCACGCCGAAACTGACTGCTTAGTTTGACGTTAGGACTCGCGAAAGGTGAGGCAGTTTACAAGAATGTGACAAGTGGACGCGATGCGCGGACGAATCATGCTTCAGGGAGGACGAAGGAGTGGTTGGTCATCAGCAGTCAGTGCCACCACGCGCGAGATCCGTCAGCTTCAACGGCGGACTCTTACCTATCTCGAAAGACGACATCTTGAACTGGCGTCAGCCGGCGAAGGATTTCCCCGCTGAATGCTGAGCGCTAAATGCCAAGCGCCGACTACTTCCGCTTCGCATCCAGACTCAGCGGGCCCGCTCCAAATTGGGAGATGAGCAGAGCGCCTCCCAGCATGCTCATGTTCTTCACAAACATGGCCATTTGAATCTGCGCCGTCATGGGGTCTTTCACTGCCCAGAAGTTGTGCATGGCGAGCGTCACCGGAATCAGGAACACTACCAGCAGCCACGCGCCGAGTTTTGCTTTGTATCCGATCAGAATACTGAGTCCTCCCAGCAACGCTAGAATCCCGGACGCTGGAACTAAAAAACCGGCCATGGGTATGCCCGCCTGCGTGGCGTACGCGATGTCTTGCTGAGAAAAGTGGAAGAATCCCGACATAATGAAAATGGCGGAGAACAGTATCCGTCCCGCAAGCGTGATGAACGCGCTTGCCGAAGTTTCTCTGACATCCGAATTGTGGATGGCACTGGTGGCTTGCGAACGCTGCGGCGAAGCCGGAATTGAGTTGCTGGCCATAAGAATCCTCCTGAAGAATTCGTGGGACGGAAGTCGCCCCTGCTATTTTGAAGTAGATGAGAACCGCCCGCATAAGTTACTTTAAATAACTACTTGTATTTGTAAAGTAGGAACTTTAAAGTAACCAAGTGAGGTAATGTTGCGCCGCTACGCTCAATCGCCTTCGCCTTGCCCCATGGGTGGTCTGCTCGAAGTGCTGACCCGACCTTGGACTATGCACATTCTCTGGGCTTTATCGACCAATGGACCCACGCGGTTTGGGGTTCTCCGACGCCAGATCGAGGGCATTTCTTCCCGCGTTCTGACGGAGCGGCTGCGGCTTCTGGAGCAAAAAGGATTTATTTATCGCGATTACGAACCGAGCATTCCGCCTTCGGTCACATATGGCATTACGAAGCGAATGAAGGATATTCAGAAAGTGCTCGGCGAATTAGACCAATTGGCGCGCAAGTGGCAACAGGAAGAAGTGCCGACGACACAAAAAGGAAGGGATCAACGGGCCGGAGAAACGGTCTGTTCAACATGAGCCGATGTTTTCTGGTTGTTCTTCCTTGACAAAAACAACATACCTGTTAGAGTGCGGCAAAATGCTTCTCCCAGAGCATTTGAAGAAGGGACCCTGGTATGAAGAATGTCTACGAGGTTCTGAGGCAGAAGGAACTTGAACTGGCGCGGCTGGAAAAGGAAGTTGAGGCCTTGCGCGTAGCCGCCCCACTTTTGTCCGACGATAAAGAATCCATGCTGGAAGCGACAAGCAATAAACCGACATTAACCAGTCCCACGACGACGCAGCAGCCTATCCGGATTCCCCAGGCCGCCGTCAACGCCAGTCCGCAGCCGGCGCGCGCAGCCGGATGGGAAGACACAGCCAAACGCTGGCCGTAGCGTCGACGCGTCGCCCGGCTTGCTTCATGTACCTTTGTGTTTCTTTCTGGTCACTGGGCTGAGGTCTGCGCGCGAAATCTGCATCGGGCGATGCTATACTCCACCCAACAACTCTGGCCGAAGTATTTCCTCATTGTGTTTTAGCTTAAGGTGAGGCGGGGGTGGCGTGCCGGGACAGGCAGAGGTTAAGCCATGAGTACGGCAGCAACGCAGGCGCCGGCTCGAGTGTTTACCAACACTCGCCGCGTACCTCGGTTCCCTTTGGCGGTTCCTGCAGATGTCACCGTCTTACGATCGGGTATACCCTTTTCCATTCCCGGGCGTTCTGTCACCCTAGGGGAACGCGGCGTCGGCCTGGTGTTGGCAGGAGAGCTTCATCCTGGCGATTCGGTCGGCATTGAGTTTCGCCTGCCCGATGCTGGAGGACCGTTCCGGCTTAAGGCGGTGGTGCGCTACCAGGCGCTGTTTCATTGTGGTCTCGAGTTCGTAAGTCTCACCTCGGAACAACAAACCCTAATCGAACACTGGACGCGACGGAAGTCCGTCGCCAATCCTGCTGCTGCGGTTGCTGACGCACACGTGGCTTTGCCACCGGCGGTCAAACCAGGGCAATCGCGCGCTGTTCCAGATCGAAAGGCCTCTGATCAAAGGCCGATTCGGCCGATGTTGCGGCGCAGCGCATGGGTTGTGTTGGCGGGGACGCTTCTGCTCGCGGCTGCCGGCTGGTGGCATTGGCGCAGCGCGTGGGGTGAACTGGAATCGCAGATCCCATCCAGCCAAAGGACCTTGCAACAACGTCCGGTCTATGTTCCTGCCGAAGCGATGGAAAAGTTGCTTATTCACAAGATAGATCCGATTTATCCAGATGCTGCAAAACAGGCCAATATTCAGGGCATCGTTATTCTCGACACAATAATCGGACGGGACGGAACAGTCATCGATGTACACCCGATCAGCGGGCCCGAGGAACTCGCGCCCGCAGCTGTCGAAGCCGTGAAATGGTGGCGTTTCCAGCCGTATCAAGCGAACGGCAATGCGGTCGAAGTCGAGACCAAGTTCGCCCTGGAGTTTCGTGGGAATTAAGCGTTTGTTGACGTCATCCGGAGTGGCCGTTAGGCCGCGAAGGATCTGGCATGGATTGGCTTGAGACTCGGTTGCTCAGTGAGATCGTTGCACTGCGCGCGAGATCCTTCACCGGCTGACGCCGGGTTCAGGATGACGTTTTTTGCTGGGGATGCGCTTTGTGGCCGCCTTATTTCGAGATCATGCGATTCTTGCGAAAGGCATGAAGAATCATTGCACTGCTGATCGCAAAACTGCCCACGGCTCCGAGCGCCATGACCTCGGCCATCTGCCAACTTAAGCCCAGAAAGTCGGCGAAGAATGCGATCAGGGCAAATCCCACTCCGAGGATATTCAGCCATGCTGGCGCGTGTATGGGGTTGCTGTGCCCGCGATTATAGAAGCGGAGTTGAAGGAGCACCGCAGCCAATCCGATGGCGGCCACTACGACCACCGCCATTGGACTAAAGAAAGCGTTGCGCCGGGTGTAAAGCACCACCACGCCCAGCCCGCAGCACAATAAGGCGGAAGCAATCACAGTCCAGCGGCGAGAGTAGGATCGGTCGTCGGCCACGAGGTTTGTTCCTCGCATTTATACAGGGGTTTGGCGACGGATTCAAACTCCCCGCTCCTGCTGCGCGTGGCTTGGGTTGACAGGAGGTCAAGGCGAGTGTAGAAAGCCGTGGGACGGCTCCCCTTATCTCCCCGCCTCGAAAGCAGGAAATTCCCATGCAGAAGAAATGTCGGTTCAAGGTCAACGGAATTCTGGCGGCGCTCGCGATGGTTTTGATGGTGGCGGCGGGGGCCGACGCGGGCTCGTCCAAGGTGCTGTATAAGTTCCCGGGCGGGAACAACGCGGGGCACCCCTATGCGGGGCTAATCCTCGACAGGGCAGGAAATCTCTACGGCACAACCTTCGAGGGCGGTGGGTCGACCTGCGGATACGGGGATGATCCTTGTGGCTCCGTCTTCATGCTGACCCGCAACTCGAACGGAAGCTGGACTGAGAGGGTGCTGCATCGTTTCGCAGGAGGCAGCGACGGTTGGAGCCCTTATGCCGGGCTAACTCTAGACGGAGCTGGGAATCTCTACGGTACTACCGTAGCCGGCGGCGGTTGCCGTAGCTTCCATGCAGGATGCGGAACAGTTTTCAAGCTGAAGCCCGACTCAGATGGGAGCTGGACGGAGAGCGTGCTATACAGCTTTTGCCAGCTTGCGAATTGCGCCGACGGTTTGGAACCCTACGGTGGCCTAATCTTCGACGGAGCGGGGAACCTTTACGGCACGACCGCGACTGGTGGTTCCTCAGGCGGCGGCTTGGTCTTCAAGTTAACGCCGAAATCGGGCGGCGGTTGGACAGAGACTGTGCTGCAAACTCTGGGTGGTAATCACGGAGGGGGACCGTACGCTGCTCTCATTTTCGACGCGGATGGGAATCTTTACGGGACGACTTCCGCCGGCGGCGTTCGCTCTGGCGACGTCGGAACGGTATTCGAGCTGGTACCGAACTCGGACGGTAGCTGGACGGAACATATACTACATCTCTTCACAGGCGGAAAGGATGGTGCAGCTCCCTACGCCGGGCTCATTTTCGATGCAGCGGGGAATCTCTACGGTACGACCTCGGAGGGTGGCGGAGATGGCAACAGTGGCACTGTCTTTGAGCTCACTCCGAGGTCGGACGGAAATTGGGCGGAGAGCGTATTGAGTAGATTCTCGCCAGGAGCTAACCCTTATGCCGGCGTGGCCTTCGACGCAGCCGGAGATCTTTATGGGACCACCGTTCACGGCGGCTCAACTAACGAGGGGGCTGTCTTCAAACTTGCACCCAGGTCGGGCGGTGGATGGGCGTACAGCGTGCTCAAGTCTTTCGCGGGCGCTCCGGCTATGAATCCGTATGGCGGCTTGGTTCTCGACCAAGCCGGCAATCTCTACGGCACGACCGCGAATTGCGCCGACGGCCAAAAGTGTCGGGGCGTCGTCTTTGAGGTCATCCCGTAAAAAGGTGGCCCATTCTTTCCGCCGCCCGCTGATCCAAAAACCGAGAGAGGTTGGAAGCATTCCACCACCCAAAGAACGGTTCATATACTCGACTCCCGCATTGCCCATAGAAGAAATAGTTCCAAGTGGGACACCTCTCGCCTCCTTCGATACTGCTATCCGCACCCGCCTGCCACCCACTCCGCTTGCCGGGTGTCGCTGTGGCTAACTGCGTAGAGGGCGAGTTCGACCCGGCTGGAAATCCCCAGCTTGTCGAAGATGTGGAACATGTACTTTTTCACAGTGTGTTCGCTAAGGCCGAGCTCGCGCGCAACCTCGCGATTGCTGAGCCCATCTGCAACCAGGGCCACGACCTGCTCCTCGCGAGGGGTAAGCAATCGAGCTCCGTGAGCGTTAATCACCCGCAGACACGGTACCTGGGTTACGGTCTCGACCAGGTACTGCAACTGCTCACTATTAGCCCACACTTGTCCCTGATGAACGCTTTGGATGCACTTGCACAGCAAGCGAAATGGGTAATCGTGAAAGCAGAATAGTCCTTTGACGCCGGAGCGGAAGGCGTTCACAACCGAGTCGCGATTCGATTCGCTCAACACCAGAACCTTGGCGATTTGCGGGTGAGCCAGATGCAGGCGGCGAACGTTGGCCATATCCTGGCCAGCCAGTTTGGGATGATCGGCGTTCATGAGGATGACATCGACCGGAAAATCTGCGATGGTCTCGAGGATGACGTTCATGTCCACACCGCAGGAATGGACCCGGAATTCCGGACGCCGGCGCAGCGCGCCCACGAGCAATTGGCACTGCATCTGGTTGGAGTCGGCGACCAGAACGCTGATCGTATTCGAAATGCCAGTGCCTGCGGAGCCCATAAAATTCACATCCCCGTTATAACCGATACGTTAATGATAGAGGTGAGTCGATAGAAACGCTGTGACGTTATGACGCCCTAGTATGCCTAATTTGTGTGGAAAACCTCGTGATGGCCCAGAATGGGTGCGGCGTTTCTCGATATTGCGCGTCGGAGCCTTAGCTCAACGGCATTGAGCAAATGCTGTTAAAAGACATATGAAGGCTGATAGCTGCCAACTGGATGAAGCGGCAAACAGCTCGCAAGTTTTCTTCGAGGCTCTCGTCAAGTCCACTTTAGCGGATGCAACCATGGTAGTAGCGGCTTAAACGCTCGCGAGTGATGCTCCCGGTTTTTGTGCTCCGTAAGCCCGTGCTGTGATGGCTTGCGTTGCCGTCAAGATGGACCATAGAGTGCCTTGGACTCCACGCTCAATGCCTACTTTTGTGTACGGTGCTTCCCATGTCTTGTCACATCTGGCACACCACGATAACTTTCAACTGTTAGCACTCCTATAGAAAGGTGGCAGTCCCTCAGGTAGCGAGTCGAGGCCAAAACGAAAAATGAAGAGCAACCGTGGTATGGTCTGTTGCGTTCTGGCTCTCAACTGCTGCGTGGTGCAGCAGGGGTTGGTGGCTCCTCTGGCTCAAGCGCAACAGGCGAATGTGCCTGTTACACAAACCGGGCCAGCGGCAACCACGAAATCTGGTATGGCGGACGGCGCTGGGCCTCATAAAGCGAGTCCAGCCCTGACGGGGGTGCGCCGTCCGCTCTACCGGCTTTGCAAAAGTGATGTCGTCGTAGTTTCTTTCACGTTCTCCCCCGAGTTTGACCAAACCGTCAGCGTGCAGCCGGATGGATACGTGACTTTGAAAGGTGTGAAGCAACTGGTTGCCGAAGGCTTGACCGTCCCCGAGTTGGAAGCGGCTATCAGCGGGGCGTATGCCGGCGTGTTGCACGATCCCGAGGTCACGATTGTGCTTCAGGATTTCGACAAACCGTTTTTCATCGTGGGCGGCGAAGTGAATCATCCCGCGAAATATGAATTGCGCTCTGACATTAGCGTGAGTGAGGCGGTGGCCATCGCGGGGGGTCTTACTCCCCGAGCCAAACACTCGCAGATCGTACTCTTTCGTCGGGTGTCTGACGATTTCGTCGAGTCGCACTTGATTGATGTGAAGGCAATCATGAAATCGCGAACTTTGGCGGAGGATATTCGTCTCAAGCCTGGCGACTTTTTATTCGTACCGCAAAACATGATTTCGAAGATCAAACAGTACTTGCCCACTTCGAGCATGAGTATGTACGCGAGTCCGACACAGTTTTAGGAAGGATCGTTTTGTAACCGTCACGGCGAATTCAGGACAATGAAACAACAGAATCAGAAATGACCATTTGGACGTTCATTTATGCCGGAGGAACTTAGAATCATCCCCAGATTGACGCATGTGCCTTCCCCCACCTTGCGTGACCTGCTGTCGGTGGTATTTCGACAGCGCCGATTAACGCTGATCTCATTTGCTGGAGTTTTTGGCGCGATATTTCTTTACGGGTTGATCGCTTCTCCTTACAAGTCGGAAATGAAAGTGTTAGTCCGCCGCGGGCGGGTCGATCCTGTCGTCACTTCGACACCGAGCCAGGCGGAATTCGAGCGCGAAGGCGTGACCGAGGAAGAACTGAACTCAGAGGTGGAACTATTACACGACGACGAAATCTTGGGGACGGTTGTACGGCGTTCGGGTTTGATTTCCGAAGGGCATTCCTGGTTCTGGAGCCTGGTCGGTGACAACCAGGCGAGACAGCTTGCCCGGGCGGTGCGCCGGATTGACAGCCGGCTAACCGTCGAACCGGTGAAAAAATCAACGCTGATCACGGTGAGTTACAAATACTCCGATCCGGTTCAAGCGGCCACGGTGCTTCATTCGCTGGCGTCCGCGTATCTCGAGCGACACGAACAGTTGCATCGGCCGTCAGGAGAATTCAAGTTTTTCGATCAGCAGGTGGTTCAGTCGCGTGGCGCTTTGGAGCAAACGGAATTGCAGCTCATGAAGTTTGGGGCTGACCAAGGAGTGACTTCCGCCACCGTGGAACGCGACTTGGCGCTTCAAAAACTGAGCCAGGCGGATGCCGATGCTCGTCAGACCCAGGTATCGATCCTTGAGTCCGCCGAGCGCGCTCGCATCCTGGAGAAGAAGCTAGGCTCATTGCCCGAGCGGATCACCACCGTAATGCGCGACTCCGACAATCCGCAACTGATGCAAAAAATGAAAGCGCAACTGCTGGAGTTGCAGCTGAATCGGACGGAACTTCTTGCAAAATACGAGCCTTCGTATCGGCCAGTTCAGGAAATTGACCAGGAGATCGCGGAAACCAAAGCTTCCATCGCGGCGGAAGACAAGGCGCCGATCCGGGAGCGCACAAGCGATCAGCACCCTGATCACGAATGGGCAAGGGGTGAACTATTAAAGACGCAGGTCGAACTGACCGCGATGACGGCCCATGCCGCCGCCGAGAATACTTTGCTGGCTCATTATCGGGAAGCCGCGAGTCAACTGGGCGACCGCGCGATCGAGCAGGAGCAGTTGATATCCGATTTGAAGGCGACTGAGGAGAAATACCTCCTTTATCTCAACAAGCGCGAGGAGGCGAGGATTGGAGACGCGCTCGATCAAGGAGGCATCCTTAATGTGACCATCGCCGAGCAACCCGCGGTCCCGGCGCTGCCTGAGCTCTCGGCGCTGGGCTTCGGACTCATTGGCCTGGCGGGCGCAGGCGCGCTGAGTGTGACCGCGGCTTTTGTTGCCGACTACCTGAATCCGGGCTTTCGAACTCCGGATGAGATTGTTGCCTATTTGGGAAGTCCGGTGCTGGCCTCGCTGCCGCGCAGAAACGAATAAAATATGGCCGGTTAGCCTTCAAGATCTCTCACGCCGAAGTTTCGCATGATCCCCGTCGCAAGATTGGGCGGACTTTGCAGCACCTTTGCTCCAGGAAAGGCACAATGAGCACATTTGTCGATCTACTGCCGCAGACGTTAGATGAGGCGTACGGGCCAGCCATCGAAGTCGAACGCGAAGCGTACCGCGAGCGCGGACCTGTGGTTTGGAATTCCGAGTCCTTTGCCGAAGAGCAGATCCGCGGCTTGGTGCGGCAGGTATTTCTTCCCGGATGGCCAAAGCCAGCGCACCAGGTCGTTCTAAGTCCCGTGGATTCCGAAACGGATATCAGCTCCATTTGCATGCAGGTGGGCCTGGCGTTATCCGCACAAGTACGAGGAACTACTTGCTTGGTCGAGGCAAATCTCAACAGCCCTGGATTGGAACAGGTGGTGGCGAACAATGGTCACGATCTGATTGCGAATCAGAAGACTACCGCTTTCCGAGATCCCTCGTGCCAGCTTTCGAACGAGCTGTGGCTCATCCCGCGAAGCGCCTTTGTTGGTGAAAGTGAAAACGGCTTGTCTGGATCCTGGCTGCGCGAACGGCTTAACGAACTGCGCCGCACTTTCGACTACACAATTCTCTACGGGCCGCCAGCCTCGCTCGGTACCGAGGCCGCATTGCTAGCCAGTCTGTGTGATGGCATGGTGCTGGTTGTGCAGGCAAACTCTACGCGACGTGTGACCGCCCAAAAGGTGAAGGAAAAACTGCAGGCGGCGAATGCTCGCCTTTTGGGAACAGTGCTCAGTGAGAGGACGTTCCCCATCCCCGAGACGATTTACAAGAAGTTGTAGGAAATCGAGCACAGCAAGTCGCTTAACAAGAATTCTGGTTGGAGGAAAATTAGAAACTTCGTGAAAAACAGACTAAAAATCAGTTGGGACCCAATTAGCGGAGCCGCGCTCAAAGAATCATCTTGATGACAGCTGTACCCAACCCTTCTATACCATTCGCCCTTCAAGGAGCACAGTGGTACTCGATTCAAACGCGGTACCGCTTTGAGAGAAAAGTAACAGCGCAACTTCAACAGAAAGGCCTGCAGACATTCCTTCCGTTGTTTGAGGAATTCCACCGCTGGAGCGATCGCCGTCAACCCGTCCATGTTCCGCTGTTCTCGGGCTACACCTTCGCTCATTTTGATTTGTCAGCCGGAGTGCGAATAGAACTTCTGCACACCGAAGGAGTCATCGGGCTCGTTAGTTTCAGAGGAGTGGGAATTCCGATTCCGGTCAAGCAAATTGATGATCTGCAAAGACTGCTATCCCAGAAGGTTCCGTGCACGCTGCACGCTTTTCTACGAGTTGGACAAAAGGTGAGGATCCGAGGTGGCTGCCTTGACGGCCTCGAAGGAATCCTGGAGCAGCGTGGAGAAAAGAACCTGGTGATTTCGATCGAGTCCATCCAGCGCGCCGTTGCCGTGACGATAGAAGGGTACGAATTGGAAATGATCTGAAGTGCGATCCCCCCTGACAATCAAGCCCGTAACCCCGATCCGTAAATTTGCGTCTCCGTCCCGCCTGATTCCCGGAGTGCAAGGATCGGCCAGCGGAGCGCCTCGAAAGAAATCTTCGGTCACCGTCGATGGGAGATTCTGGGAATGGCAAGATCCTGAGGGCCTGGGAAAGCAAAGAAAGCCTGATTCCCTGGAAGCCCTTGCCGAGGCATTCCTTCCCACACTTTTTCGCGGCCAGCGCTGGAATCTTGCCAGACGAGTAAGCGCAGACTTTCTCTTGATCATTCTAGGCTTTGCCGCGGTTGGCCATTTGATCCTGCTCTTGGAGTTTGCGATTTACCACGACCCAGCGGCGTTGCTCCGTCCTGAGCCTTTTCCCACGGCCGGACCCGGTTTGCTTTTGCTCTACGGAGCCCTGTTTGTACTGCTGGGCCTTTCCGAACGTCTCTATCATCCCGAGACCATTCAAATACCGCATCGGGAAAGACTGGTGCTAGCTAAAGTTGCATTTTGGAGTGTCGCACTGGTTATCGGAGCGGTCAGGTGGTCGGGGCCTCACTTGATCTCCCTCACAACACTTGCGGTTAGTGCTCCCCTGAATTTCCTGATCATGCTGGCGTGGAGGAACCGGCGACGTGCGCCTCTGCAACTGGCACAGACCGCGCGCAGCGTAAGGAACGTACTGATCATAGGCGCGGGGAAAACAGGCCGCCAACTCGCCGTTCAGATGGGAGAAGACCTTTCCTGTAGGCGTATGGTCATGGGCTTTCTTGACGAGAACGAGCCCATCGGCGGCGACATCCACGGCCGCGTGGAAGATCTCGCGCGAATCGCCCGGATCAATTTCGTAGACGAGATTATCCTCACTACGCCGTACCATCCCGACTTAGCACGGCGGGTCATCCGAGAGGCGCGCCGCAACCAGATCGATGTAAAGGTGGTTCCAGACCTATTCGGATTCGAGCCGGATGATCCGTTGACTTTTGAAAGATTCGGCAACATACCGGTTCTCACGCTGCGCGAGGAACAAATGCCGATGTGCGCTCTCTTCCTTAAGCGCACGGTGGATGCAGTGTGTGCCGGGGCAGCTCTGGCAGTCATGGTACCCCTACTGGCGATCATCGCGTTGGGAATTAAGTTGGGATCTCCGGGTCCAGTCCTCTACCAGGCCCAACGAGTCGGCCTGAAGGGGAGGCGCTTCCGATGCTACAAATTCCGCACTATGGACGCCGGCGCGGACAAACTGAAAGAACACCTGCGGGCGAGCAACGAGCGCCAAGGACCATTTTTCAAAATGGTCGACGATCCCAGGATTACCCGTTTTGGGCGATTTCTCCGCCGATATAGCTTGGACGAGCTGCCGCAACTCTGGAACGTAGTCCGCGGTGAGATGAGCCTGGTAGGGCCGCGGCCCCATCCACTCGACGACTTTGAGCGCTACGAACTGGATGATATGCAGCGTTTGGGCGTTCCACCCGGACTTACTGGCCTATGGCAAGTTACAGCGCGCCGCGATCCATCATTTGAGCGGAGCTTGGCGCTGGATCTTGAATACATCCGAAACTGGAGCCTCTGGAGAGACTTCCAGATTGTATATAAGACAGTTTCCGTAGTTCTGCACGGAAGCGGTGTGTAGCCATGTCCTCAACTACATATCCGGCGAGTCGAATTCCTGCTGGTGGTATCCTCGCGTGGGCAGTCAGTGGTTCTCTCCGGCTGCTGCACCCGTTGATTGTGGCGCCGTCGTTGCTCTTCTTGGCAACGCTGGGTTTAATGCTTTTCCATCCGCCAGACCTCAATTTCCATTTCATTGACCGATTCGCGTTTGGCTTGCTGATCCTGATCGTGCTGCTGCGCGCCTGTGTGTTGCGGCAACCGCTCCGATTCAACGGAAGGGTTACGTGGCCCATGCTGGCGATGCTCCTGCTGGCGTTCTATGGGGTGGTATCGCAACCCAGTGACGCTGAAACCTGGAGCCTGTTTGCAGCAAAATGGCTGGTGCCGTTCACCTTGTATCAGCTGGCCGCTTACACCTTTGATGACGCGCAATCGTTGCGAAGATTCGAGACGTTCTCCCTGATCGTGCTCGGATATCTTAGCCTGACTGCCATATTCTTCATGATGGACGCTAAGCAGTTCATCTTTCCCCGGTACATTCTCGACGAAAGTTTGGGATATCATGCCGACCGCGCGCGCGGACCATTTCTCCAGGCTGTTGCCAATGGAGTGGCGCTGAATTTGCTCGGCCTGCTTGCGTTGAATTCCTTTCGCCGCAAACGCCTGCGCGCAGTGCTGGCGCTCCTCTTCATGACGGCATTGCCGATGGCCATTGTTGCCACCAAGACCCGCGCCGTCTGGCTTTCTTTTGCCTTGTCAATTCTAGGGTTGCTCTTCTTTTCGTCAAGTCGCCGGCTGCGGATCGCCTGCCTCTGCCTGGTGCTGGCTGGTGGCATAGGACTCGCTGCCGCAGTCACGCTTGCGGATCGGGATGCTTCCTTCGCCGATCGGTTGGAAGAACGAGGACCGGTAATTTTCAGGATGGAGATTTATCAAGCCGGTTGGGAAATGTTCCTGCAGAAACCGCTTGCCGGATGGGGCGCTGCCGATATGCAAACGGAGCTCTCGAAGAGAATCAGTGATTTTCACCAGGAGCAGTTCTTCTTTCACAATACCTATCTTGAAATCGTTGTCCAATATGGACTCGTGGGCTTGGTCTTATACATATGGATTCTCATTGATCTATTCAAGCTGAGCCGAGGTGAGGGGCGATCCACCGCGCTCGCACACCGCGGTTTCGTCGATCAGGAATTCCGCACGACGTTGTGGCCATTGCTCTTAGGTGTGTATTTGTTGAACGCGTCATTTGTGGTGATGAATTACCAATTCGTGAATGGATTGCTATTCAGCGTTGCTGGCCTGCTGGCCGCCCAAAAGCGTCCCCACACAAGAACCAGGCTCATCGCTTTGGCAAGTTGACGCCGACTGTCGCCTATCTCGCGAATCAATTCCCTTCTCCGGTCGAGCCTTACGTGGCTGATGAGATTCGAGAACTTCGCAGACACGGCATTACCGTGATCCCATGCAGTGCTCGAATTGCTTCGACTGCCCTTCATCCCGACCTGAAAGCCTTCGGCGCCGAAACCCTCTACCTGCAACCGCTCCGGCTCGATCTGATAATCCGCGCTGTTTTTTTGTGCGTCCTGAAATTTCCCTTGCTTAAGGATTTCTTTGATCGCGCACTGCGGCAAGGCAACGAGCCACTATGTCGTCGGTTGCGCGCCGTTCTGCATACCTGGCTCGGAGTTTATTACGCTCTTGTGATCAAGCGTTTTCACGCT
This sequence comes from Terriglobales bacterium, assembly GCA_050012915.1. GTDB lineage: Bacteria > Acidobacteriota > Terriglobia > Terriglobales > Acidobacteriaceae > JABDBE01. Next base: position 17,354 of record JBEKGG010000023.1, read on the forward strand.
GAACACATTCACGTCCATCATGGTTATTTTTCATCGTGGATCGCAATGGTCGCCGCCCAATTGCTGGGAATCGATTTCAGTATGACCCTGCATGGATCAGACCTGCTACTGCACCGTGCGTATCTGGATATAAAGCTGAAACGCTGCAGTTTTTGCGTGACTATCTCTGAATTCAACCGGCAGCACATTCTCGAACAGCATCCTGAGATTGAACCAGCGAAAATCGTAGTTCGACGGATGGGCGTCGAACCCGCCGGCGTTCAAATCAGGGGTCTCGGCGCAGGTCCACTGAGCATGCTCTCGGTGGGGCGCTTGCATCCGGTCAAAGACCACGACTTCCTGGTTCGAGGATGCCGCATGTTGAAGGACCGCAACATTTCGTTCGAGTGCCTGATTGCGGGAGACGGTCCCGCGCGCGCGTCTATCGAGGAACTGATTCGTGATTTGGATCTCCGAGACGAGATCCAGTTGCTCGGCCATTTGTCCCGCGAACAGCTCGATGTTCACTACGCCGCTGCCGGTCTAGTCGTGCTGACCAGCCGGAGCGAAGGCATCCCCCTGGCGCTCATGGAAGCAATGGTGCGAGGCAAGCCGGTGCTCGCACCGGCGATTACTGGCATTCCCGAATTAGTGCAGGATGGCGAGAACGGCTTTCTCTATCGGCCGGGTTCGCTGGAAGATTTTATAGCAAAAGTTGAGTTAGTCCATGACTCTGAAGCCGCGCTCGGCCCACTTTGTCAGGCCGCCCGCCAGCACGTGCTTCGGGGTTTCAACCGCGAAAAAAACCTGGCAGCTTTCTGCGATCTCATTCTTAGGCAAATCAACCCATCTTGTATCGGCAGAATCACGGAGCATCCTTCCTATGAGAATTCTCTATTGCAATAAATACAATTTTCCGTTTAGTGGTACTGAGGTTTACATGTTTGAGCTCATGGAGTTGATGCGAGCTCAGGGCCACGAAGTCGCGCTCTTTTCTATGGCGGATTCGCGTGGCCAGCCCACCCCCTACGACCAGTACTTCGTGCCGCACATCGATTTCAAGAGGCCTCCCCATGGATGGATAGCACGCGCCAAACTCGCGGCTCACGTTATCTATTCCGTTGACGCTCGCCGACGGCTGCGGAAGGTCATCGCCGCTTTCCGTCCCGACGTCGCGCATGTGCGCAACATCTATCATCACTTGTCCCCGTCGATTCTTTGGGAGCTCAAAGCGCAGGGCGTACCTGTTCTTTATCACCTGAACGATTTCAAGCTGCTCTGCCCCACTTACAACATGGTGGCCAAAGGACGAGCCTGCGAGCGCTGTCGCGGCGGACAGTTCACACATGTTTTGACCGAAGGTTGTTACGCTGGGCCTCCGGGCTCGGCGCTGCTGCTAATGGCGGAAGCCTATTTCCATCGTTGGTTGGGAACTTACCGAAAATGTATTGATCAGTTTCTAACTCCCAGCCGTTTCGCGAGGGACAAACTTGTGCAAAACGGGTTCAACGGGGAGAAAATCTTTGTGCTTCCCCATTTTCAGAAGCTGCCGGCGCAGGGCCCACCAAATGCCGCGACGAACGCGCCTATTCTTTACTTTGGGCGCCTTTCGCCAGAAAAAGGTGTCGCCGATCTCTTGCGGGCTATGCAGCACCTGCCGCAGGTGCAACTCCAGATTGCCGGGGATGGGCCGCAGCGTTCCGAACTCGAGGGCCTAGCTCGTGATCTGTGCCTGACCAACGTGAAATTCGTCGGGCACGTGGGCGGCAAAGTCTTGGCCTACATGATCGCTTCGTCCCGATTCACAGTCCTGCCTTCACGAGCTTACGAAACCCTCGGCAAGACCATTCTCGAATCCTACGCGTGGGGACGCCCGGTAGTAGCGTCGGACCTTGGTTCACGGCGTGAATTGGTGGACCAGGGTGAGACCGGACTTTTATATCCCGCTGGAGACGTTGAGCAGCTGAGGAAGGCCATCTTATTTCTCGCGGAGCGGCCCGAGCTAGCCGTTCAAATGGGAGTTACAGCGCGCAGATTCGTACAAACTCACCACACGCCGGAAGCTCACTATCAGGCTCTGATGGGCCTGTACACACAAATGAAACCATGGCCTCCGAAAGCACGAAAAACTGTAACTGCATCCGTCGCCCCAGTACCGCTGCGGGTTGCGTTTATCGGCGGACGCGGCACCGTTTCCAAATATAGTGGGATCGAAACTTATTACGAGGAGGTCGGCAAGAGGCTGGTCGAAATGGGCCACGACGTCACTGTATATTGCCGCAGCTACTTCACTCCCGCTCTGCCGAAATACGAAGGTATGCGGCTGGTTCGTCTGCCCACGTTTCGCTCCAAGCACCTTGAGACGTTCGTGCACACCTGGCTGAGTACCGTCCACGTGATGTTCGGCGGTTGCGATATCGTGCACTACCACGCGCAGGGACCGGCGCTGTTTTCGTTTTTTCCGCGCCTGGTTGGGAAAAAGACCATCGTCACGGTTCAGGGACAAGATTGGCAAAGAAAGAAGTGGGGGCGCTTCGCCTCATTCACACTTCGTCTTGGAGAACTCGCTTCCGCACGACTACCGAACCGTACCATGGTGGTCTCGCGAACTCTGCAGCGCCACTATAAGACCACCTACGGTGTCCAGACTACATACGTACCCAACGGCAGTGTGCTTCGCAAACGAGTTGCTCCGTCACAAATGCCAGAGTGGCAGCTGGAACCCGACAATTACATTTTGTTTCTCGGCAGGTTTTCTCCGGAGAAAAACTGCCATTTACTGATTGAGGCCTACGAGAAACTCGACACGCCTGCCAAGCTGGTGCTGGCTGGCGGCTCGAGTCATACCGACGCTTACGTCGTTGAGTTGCGCAAACACCAATCCGAGCGGATTCTTTTCCTCGACTGGGTTCACGGCCGCGCTCTGGATGAATTGCTGACCAATGCTGCGCTTTTCGTTTTGCCCTCCGACCTTGAAGGCCTCTCGCTGGCCCTTCTCGACGCCATGGGCGCTGCCGTCTGCGTGCTGACCAGTAACATTCCCGAGAACCGCGAAGTGATCGAGGGCACTGGCTTCACTTTCGAGCCAGGAGACGCAACTGATCTGGCGCGCATGCTACGCTTTCTGCTTTCCGACGCTCGCGCCCGAATGGTCGCAGGACGAAACGCACAAACACGAGTTCGAGAGCGCTATCTTTGGCCGCGGATTGCGGCTGAGATTGGACACTCTTATGTGGAACTGGCCGACCGGGGAGAAATAATTGAGGCGTATCCTCCGGCCGAGGCCTTAGCGGGGGGAACAGAACAAGTCGGCTAGTGTCCCATAATTCGACCGACAGGGCACCGTACCTGCGCTGCAACGGAACCGTCCCGGCTCCGCATGTGGGACGCTGTCCTTTTGAAATTCTTGTCAAGCCCCCTAGGGCGAGGGAATCCTTGCAACTTGCTGCTGCCAAAGTAAATATATTTTTGCAAAATTGGCGGGTTTACCCTATGCAAAGGGCTATTATAGATATTAGGAGATGAGTCTTACGCGATGCATTAGTGGTCATCGCCCCCGACGATGGCTCTCTTTTCCTAAGCCAATCAGATCATAGGTCTACGCGGAGAATACGTCTCCGGAGTTGTACGCTCGCCCACAACCTTGTGGAGCGCATCGGGAGTTACAGTCCACACAAAACATATCAGGAGGCCGATCAGTATGGTCCAGATTCCGTTTCAAGGAACCGGACGAGCACTGTCTAGCGCTGGGCTCGGCGCAGTCAGCCGCAAGCTCGGCGTCTACGCGCCTGAAATTTGGACGGTGGTTGCAGTAGAAACGTCGGGCTGCGGATACTTGCCCGACCATCGTCCGCAAATTCTGTTTGAGCGGCATATTTTCCACCGCCTGACTCACGGCAAATATGATGACGGCGATATCAGTGACCCAAATGCCGGCGGATACGGACAATCCGGAGAGCATCAATATAATCGCCTGGCGCTCGCTATGGCAAAAAACCGAACTGCCGCATTGCAGAGTTGCTCCTGGGGCATCGGACAAATTTTGGGCGAGAACTATGCTTTGGCTGGATTCGCGGACGTCGAACAAATGGTCGCCGCCATGTTGGAGTCCGAGGATCAACAGCTCGGTGCGATGGGGAATTTTCTGATCGGTTCTCGACTCAACATTCCCCTGCAAACGCACGACTGGGCATCCTTCGCTCGCGGCTACAACGGCCCGAATTTCACCATCAATCGCTATGACACTCGCCTGAACGCTGAATTTCAAAAGTATTCCGCTGGCGGCCTTCCTGATCTAAACGTGCGTGCGGCACAGCTGTATCTTACTTATTTGAGTTTCCATCCGGGTCGCGTAGATGGAATAGCGGGAAAACAAAGCTGGTCGGCGTTGACCGATTTCCAAGTGCAGCATGTAGTCCCCAAGACTCTCACCATCCACGCCGACACAGTAGCACAACTTTTCGCAGCAGCGGCCATCAGCGGAGGAACAATTTAAGAACCGAGAAAAGGCGACTCGCAGCTGGTTTCCTCTTACCGTACTCATACGTAGATGCGAGACCGCGCAAAGTATAGAATGTTGGCTCGAAGAGGAAGAGCATGCATTGTGCCCGTTTATTTCTCGTCCTGGCGGTGTTGGCTGGATGCGCGTTAGCCCAGTCGCAGAGCGGTCCCGCGAAGATCGATTCATCGGCTGTGTGGCAGATATCGCCGCAGTTCCTCACTACCGCTCACGCTGCCTGCGACACTTCATCCCCGGCTGCGGGATGCATGATCGACCAGATGGCAAAAGCCGGCGCCCCGGCCGACGCGGTTAGCTTCTCTCGAGAACTTTACAAGCAAAGCCATGGAGACTTCGGGGTCATGACGGGTTTTCAGAGTCAATCTCCGGTTGCCTTTGCCTGGATCACCTATCCCCTGCGCGCCAACACAAATTACGGCCTCCTGTTTGTGAATGGACAGCCGCCGATAATCAACGTCGAGGATCTGAAGCTGCTTGATACCAAGGCCATGGAACACAGTTTCCAGTTTCAGGACCTCAAGAACCAATTTCCTCAAGCCAATTTGTGGCCGGGAGACCGTGACGGAAAGACCTGGCCCAACTCGCAAGCCGGGCCGAATGGCGGAATTCAGTTTGTGGTGAGCTATCCGTTGCGCAACGGTTGCCACGCTTGTGCCAGCGCTGGATCTGCGCTATTCAACTGGAACTTCGATGCCCAGGGAAAATTTCTTGGGACGACATTCTTGGGCCTGCTGTCGGCGCCGTTGCAGTAGTCTGCCTTGCGATACTTCGATAAGCCGGGAAGGTCACGAGCCAACGAGATCCTCTTCAAATTGCGAATGCGTCCGCTACTTTTCCATCGCTGTTTCTAACTGAATTTCTCAGGCCGGCCAGATGCTCAGCGCGGTTTTGCTGAGAATCTGCTGTTTGATTTCTTCGGTCAGCGGGAGGGCGCGAAAGTCATCCAGATTCTTTTTGATGTCGGGAACGCCCGGCCCGGGCCAGTCCGTACCGAACAGTGTCTTGTGCGCGATCTCTTCCAGACGCGGAAAATACTTCAACAAAGTCTTGGGTGGGATACCGCTGATGTCGAGGTAGACATTGGGATGGCGACGAAGCAGGAAAAACGCGGTTTGCATCCACAGCGGACGGCCGCCGTGAGCCAGAAGAATTTTCATTTTTGGAAAATCGACTGCGACATCATCAACGTAAATGGGGTCGCCATAGCGGTTGCGGGCGCCGTGAAAAATTGACGTGCCGGTGTGGAACATGACCGGGATTCCGTTGGCTTCCGCAGCTCGATAGATAACTTCCAGCTCGGAGACGCCATTCTGGTAGTCGTTGGGAAAAAGAAGCTGGTGGGGAGGGTGAATCTTGATCATGCGGATCTTAAGGCGCAGAAGATGCTCGACGTCGACCAGAATGTTCTGACTGTGCCGCGGATGCAGGCCGCCGCACGAGATCAAACGCATGGGATTTTCTTTGACGTAATCGGCGATCCACTGATTGACAGCAGCCGTGAAGCCAATGACTTCCGGCGCCACGTAGTTGATGAGGACGCCGCGATCGATGCCGACCTCGTCCATGTGCTTGAGGAAGGCTTTGGGCGAGCGACAGAATTCGGCGATCTGCTCGTAGTTGGGCCGCTTGCGCCGCATCAACTCCAGAGCGTCGGGATGGAACATTTCTATCGGCGCGATATGGATGTGGCAGTCGGTGATCAAGTTCGTCGTCAGCTCTGACGTTTACCCGCTGGCATTCACCAGTAAGGCGTCTCTTTACGTATCGTTCCCAAAAGGCCTGATTCCCTCCAGGGGCGTCGCCAACTTTTCGCGCCAGAGAGCCAGTCTCGGGAATAACCTGGGCTGGTACGAGGCGGAGATCGAGTTCATCATCCTGACGGCTGAGCAGATAGCGATGCCGTAACACACTATCGAACGTGCGTTGTAATTTGCAAGTCGAAAGAGGGCGGCGATTCTCGAGTTGATCGTTCGGGGGCTGAAGCGATATCAACCGACTCGACAGCTGCATCTCGTCGTGTTCCCCTGATATCATCGCGCTTGTCTCTCAGGCACGAGCAGCAGGCCAGCTTTCAGCGCTTTATTCGAACCTGACGGAACATAAGGCTTTTCGGTGTGAACAACCGATGATTCGACGAGATACTGTGCAAGATATCGTTGCTAGTTATGACGCGGAGGCGAGCCTCGCGGAAGCGTCGACCATCCCCGCGCCCTGGTACGTGGATTCGCGCATTGCTGAGCTCGAAGCCTGCGCGGTCTTCAGCAGAACCTGGCAGATGGTCGGGCGAGTTGAGCAAGTCGAGAAACCGGGCCAGTTCGTCACGGCAAGCGTGGCAGGAGAGCCCATTGTCGTTGTCCGCGGGAATGATGGGGCGTTACGAGGCTTCTACAACGTTTGTCGCCACCATGCAGCGGCCGTGGTTACCGAAGCTTGCGGGCAAGCTTCGATTCTGCATTGTCCTTATCACGGTTGGAACTATGGGCTGGATGGTTCGCTGAAAGGGATGCCGGAGTTCGACGGGGTAAAGAATTTCAATCGCCAAGAGAATGGGTTGGTCCCGGTGAAAACCGAGACTTGGGAAAAATTCGTGTTTGTGAATCTCGATCCGCCAGCTGTTGCGTTGCGAGATTTTCTTGGTGGGTTAGTCACACGCATTGAACCGCTTGGGGTCAGCAAGCTGCACTATTTTGACAGCCGCGTTTATGACATTCATTGCAACTGGAAAGTGTTTATCGACAATTATCTCGATGGCGGATATCACGTGCCGCACCTGCACAAGGGCCTGAATTCGGTGCTCGATTACAAGGAATACACCATCGAGAACGAAGACCGGTATTGCCTGCAGTCGAGCCCGATGGTGGCTTCGAGCGAAGATGCCGCGACGGGAGCGACTCGAAAAGGCGAGCGCGCCTGGTATTTCTGGCAGTATCCGAATCTGATGATCAATTGTTACGAAAACTACATGGATACGAATCTAGTGCTGCCGGTCGATGTCGATCATTGTCGCGTGATTTTCGATTTTTATTTTGCTGATGTGAGCGAGGATCATCGCGAGTACAACCAGCAGAGCGTGGCTGTAGGTCTGCGAGTTCAAGATGAGGATTTGGGAATCTGCGAAGCGGTGCAACGGGGATTAAAGTCGCGTGCGTATGGTGCGGGAAGGCTTTCGGTGAGGCGCGAGGCCGGGGAGCACTTGTTTCATCGGCTGCTGGCGGCGGATCTCAAAGCGGAAATCAGCCAGCATTCAGAAACTTCGTCCGGAGACGATCTTTGCATTCCCCGCTCTCGTCCGGTCACAGTACCGAAATAGCCGGGCGTTGATCGGCTGGACGGACGAGGGTGTCCCGTCCCTACGTGAGTCTTCGTTGTTACAGGTAGTCGCGGGTAATCAACTTTCCACCTGTCAATCCGTCGTTTGATTTGTTGTTCCGACCTAATAGGCCCGACATTATAGCGGCGGCTTACGGAGACTTTTCATCCTAGAATGAAAACGTGGAGGCAAGCTTCCAATGCGCGGGTTGCGGGGAGTGCAATTTCACGAGTGTCGACGAATCTGCAGGCCGGCGTCAGTCTTATATAGAAGATTGCCAGATCTGTTGCAAAGCGAACCTGCTTCGCGTCGAGTATGATCCGGCGGAACGCGAATTTGTGATTACGGCGGAATTGGAATAGCGTATTGCGGGAAGCAGTGTTTTGGCGGTTGCGGGAAAAGAAAGGACCAACGAAATGGGCATGAGCTATAGCGCGCCGGGGCGAATGGTGGCGCACAATATGGTCACTACACAATTTGAACTGGATGGATTTCGCGTGGTCCGCACGTTGGGAGTGGTGCGGGGAATCGTGGTTCGCTCGCGGTCCATCTTTGGCACAATTGGAGCGGGCCTGCAAACCATCCTGGGCGGAAACATAACGCTGCTGACCAATCTCTGCGAGAAAACTCGTGCCGAGGCCTTTGACCTGATGCTGCAGCACGCCTCTGAGTTGGGCGGAAACGCGGTCGTGGGCGCCCGCTACGACGCGACGGAAATCATGCAAGGAGTGACAGAAGTGTTGGCCTATGGGACTGCGGTGGTGGTCGAGCCGGCGAAGTAACAAGCTTCACTAGGCTCAGCTCTCAGAGCACCAGTTTTTCCAGCATCCTCTGCCGGTATTCGAATGTCTGCTTAATGCTGGGCGCGATGAACGCCTTACTCGCCAGATTACCTAGCACACTGAAGCCTGGGTCGTATTCAATCACGTCGCGGATGGTTGTCCCATTGGCTCCGTTTCGCGTTTCCCTCGAAAATTCGTGGCGATGTTGAAATTGCTTGAACGGCCCTTTCTTCTGGATGTCGGCGAAGTGGTGGTTCCATTCGAACTCGGTAATCAACGCAATCCATTGCGCACGGAAGGGAAGAAATGGGATGGGACGAAAAGAGGTCACAATCTCTGAGCTGATGCCTGCAAGCGAATCGAGATTCGGGACGGCTGGTTGGTCGGCAGGCGCGTTGGGCGGAAGAGCCAGCCTTAGCTCCACTAGTTCGGTCCCGCTCGCCGGAGGCATGATGCGCGGTAAATTGTTCGGATTGGCAAAGAACAGAAAAGCCTTCTCGACGGAAACCGGTAGCCACTGCACGAACTGCACACGATAGATCATTCCGGATCGCGTCCAAAGGCGACTTTCAAGCGAAAAATCGAGAGCCTCTTCCTTGCAGAAGTGGTTTTTCGATGCCTTCATTACTTTAGCAAAGTTGCCTAAAGCGAAGAAATAACGAAGGTTGCAGATCCGAACCAGAGTGCTAAACCCCATCCCTTGGGGTCACCACATCAGTTAGCCACAATTTCTAGTGCTTTCCTGATTGGGACCTGTCTCACTCTGACTACCTATAACTTTGTTGTTGACAACAAACAGGTTAAGCGTAAGATGTGGACAAAAGTGGTAGAAAGTGGTCATGGCAGTAGAGGTCGTGGGCAAGACTGGAAACTGTGAGGCGCCAGTGGAATTTGAAGCTGACACCCCCAAAAACAGCCCGAACGAACCGCAATCGACCAGCATTTTGACCGCTTTTACCTCCCCTCCCTCGTTCTTGCGGCGGTAGCTGCCAAGAGATTTTCGCCCCCGATAAAGGGCAGAACACATGTTTCGCGGCAATCACCCAACTCGCGTCGACGAAAAGGGACGGCTCAAGGTCCCCTCGGAATTCAAACGCGTCATCGACGAGAAGTACGGCACACAATTCTACATCACCAGCCTGGATGGGAAGGTTGCTCAAGTGTATCCCTTCGAGGAGTGGGAACGGATCGAACAGAAGTTGGCAGGGCTTTCGACCTTCAATCCTACGAAGAAAAAGTTCTTAAGCAAGGTGAATTATTGGGGGCAGGTAGTCGAGATGGACGGGCAGGGGCGGTTGCTGATGCCGCAACTGCTCCGCGATGCGGCGCAGATCAAGGGAGAAGTGGCGGTGAGCGGATACCAAACGTACCTGGAAATTCGCAACCTGCACGCGTATCGGCAGCAGATGGAAGACGAGAAATTCACGGCTGAGGATGAGAAGACGCTCGACGAATTGGGCATCTAGTGGCCGAGGGTTCAACAGACACCCCTCAGGGGGTTGGGCATGGCGGTGGAAGGGAAGCGGGCCATGTTCCGGTTCTTTTAAAAGAAGCGATCGACTTTTTAGCGATCAAGCGCGGCGGGACGTATATCGACGCTACGGTCGGCCTGGGCGGGCACAGTTTCGAAATCGCAAAACGCCTCGGCGCACCGGGTCATTTGATTGGGCTCGATAAGGATCCGGCAGCGCTCGAAATCGCGCGGGAAAGATTGGTCGTTGGTGGTCCGTCGTTGGTCGTTGGTGAAGAGACAGATTGGCCGCGGATTACGTTGCTGCATCGCTCTTTTGCAGAGCTTGCGAACGACGAACGACGAGCGGCCTACGACGGCATTCTGGCCGACATAGGCGTAAGCAGTTTGCAGCTTAACGACGCCGCACGAGGCTTTAGTTTTCAGGCGGAAGGACCGCTCGACATGCGAATGAATCCGCAAGCCGAGCGAACCGCCGAACAAGTGGTAAATCAGGTTGACGAGGTCACACTTGCCAATCTGATTTACGAATTCGGTGAGGAAAGGAGGTCGCGGAGAATCGCCAGAGCCATTGTCCGGTCGCGGCCGATAGGAACTACCGCGCAACTTGCGGAGATCATATCAGCCGCGGCCCGGCCAATGAATCAGGCAGAAAGAAGGATTCATCCGGCGACTAGAACTTTCCAGGCACTCCGAATCTTCGTAAACCATGAACTGAACGACTTGCGGGCGCTGCTCGATGCAGCCCCGCAGCTGCTCAAATCAGGCGGACGGCTAGTGATCATCAGCTTCCACTCGCTGGAGGATCGCATTGTAAAAGATGCTCTCCGCGAAGGGGTGAAGAAGGGTTACTACCAGTTGTTGACCAAGAAGCCGGTGACCGCCGGAGAAGAAGAGATTGATCGCAATCCGCGGTCGCGCAGTGCAAAATTGCGGGCGGCGATACGAGTTTGAAGTTTGTCAGTTTTGAGCAAGGCGAGGAATCTGCTGCTCGCGCACGAAAAGCAGATCCTTCGTTTCATGGCAAGTTGGTTAAAGAAGAAGAGATCAAAGTAAAACGGAGGCTGGCGATGTATACGGGCAATTTGATTGACGAACTGATTTCGACTGTTGAGCGCGCAGAAAAGCACGCTCACGTTGCTGCCGATTCCCCGGAAGCCAAGCTTCCCTACTGGTACGTGGCCACCGAACGCGAACGAGCGTTCGATGCGAAGTTACTTGGGGTGGCGTAAATGGCAGCAGCAGTGATAGCGGTTGAAGGTGCCGTGCGGGGTAGAAGGCGCAAGCCGTGTTGGGCCGGCACGCCGGAAATCTACTTTGCCAAGCCGATTGACAATTCACGCCTGGTAAAACTTGAAGATCCACGGCGCAGCCGCGAGATGCGACAGTTCGGCATCGCTCTGAGCTGTTTATTTCTGCTGGTCATGACTTATACGTGGCAACACTTCAAGGCCATCGAATATGGCTACAAAATCGAGTTCATGAAGAACGAACGCAACGGACTTTCGGAGCTGAATCGCACACTCCGGTTGGAAGAAGCGTCGCTGCGGTCGCCGGACCGGATTGACCGCCTCGCGCGGCAGCATGGGATGCAACCGCCGCAGGCAGGCCAGATAATCCGGATGGAATCCGCGCCCCTTGATGCAGGTGCGCCGGTTATGGCTAGCGCGGCGGTGTCTGTGATCTCGGTTCCGTAAGTTGTGCAAACAAAGTTCAGCCACGGATTACACGGATGGACACGGATCAATTAATGAATAAGACGCATTATCCGTGACCATCCGCGTAATCTGTGGCCCAAGTTTTTTGGCGGCTTCCCTAACGCGGCAGGCCGCCATGTTTGTCTAGAGGGCGCGATCCGTGGCTGCCAACACACTCCGCAACAGTACCAATACGCGGCTCTACCTTCTGGCCGCGCTGCTCGTGCTGTGGTGTGGCGGCATCTGCCTGCGACTGGTCTACCTGCAAATTTTCCGCTATGGCAGTTTTGAGAAGCGGGCACTCCACGAGCGCGAACGGACCGAGGAAGTATCCGCCCGGCGGGGAATCATCTACGACCGCGCCGGACACGAACTGGCGATGTCAATCTCAGTTGACTCCGCCTTCGCAGTGCCTACGGAAATCCCCGATCTCGCTGGGACGATTTCTCTGATTTCGAAAATCACGAAAACCGATCCTCGCGAAACATTTGCCAAGTGCAAAGCGGCACGCACGTTTTGCTGGGTAGCGCGCAAGGCCGATGCGGAGACTGCCGACCGCATTCGTGCTATGAATTTGCGCGGAATTTATTTCCAGAAGGAATCCAGGCGTTTCTATCCCAAGCGCGAACTGGCGGCCCAGGTGTTGGGCTATGTGGGAATGGATGACGAAGGGCTCAGCGGGATTGAGCGCCAGTACGACGACAAGCTTCGCGGCAGCCCGGGACGCATGCTCATCTCGGTCGATGCGCACAAGAAGTGGTTCGGCAGCGTGGAGAAGCAGCCGGAGCCGGGTGAGAACGTCGTCCTGACCATCGACGAGCAGATCCAATACATCGCGGAACGTGAACTGGCCACTGCGATGGAGCAGACCCACGCTATCAGCGGCACTGTGATTGTGCAAAATCCGCACACCGGAGAAATCCTGGCGCTGGCCAACCAGCCCACATTCAATCCGAACCTGACCAAGGAAATCACGCCGGAGCGGCTGAAAAATCATGCCGTCAGCGACGTCTATGAACCCGGATCGACTTTCAAAGTCGTGACTATCTCTGCGGCGCTGGAAGAAAAGTTAACCCGTCCTGATGAAGTATTCGATTGCCAGATGGGGTCGATTGTCATCAACGGCATGCGCATTCGAGACAGCAGGCCGCACGGATTGCTGCCGGTCTGGGGGATTCTCGCGGAATCCAGCGACGTGGGTGCTATCAAGATTGCGCTCCGGCTTGGCGAAGACCGATTTTATAAATACATTCGCGCCTTTGGATTCGGGCAGCAGACGGGAATTGAGTTGCCGGGCGAGACACGCGGTTTGACCAAACCGGTAAGCCGATGGTCGAAAGTTTCGATTGGCGCCATCTCAATGGGACAGGAGATCGGCATTACTCCGCTTCAACTTTCGACTCTGGCTTCGACGATTGCTAATGACGGCGTTCAAGTGGCGCCTCGCATCGTTGCTGGGACCAGTGATCCGCAACCCACTCCGCAAACCGTCGCCTTTCATCCTGTCGATGGACGGCGCGTGATTTCATCTACGACTGCGGCAGAAATGAAGCAGATGATGCAGAAGGTCGTGCTCGAAGGCACAGGGAAAAAGGCGGTTCTCGAAGGGTATTCCTCCGCCGGTAAAACCGGGACCGCACAAAAAGTAGATCCCGGAACTCACGCGTACTCCAAGACTAAGTATGTCGCTTCATTCGCCGGATTTGCGCCTTTGAACGATCCCGCGATCGTAGTTGCGGTGATCCTGGATTCGGCTGTCGGCTTGCATCAGGGCGGACAGGTTTCGGCGCCGGTGTTTCAGCGAGTGGCGCAACAAGTGTTGGAATATTTGCATACCCCCCATGATGTGGAGCTGCCGCGGAGTCGGCAACTGTTGATTGCTTCGCGTCAAGTGAAGACACAGGATCTCGCCGAAGGCTCACCTGACCATTTAGGCGAGGCGCTTGATGTGGCGGACGCACCAACTACCGGTGTTGCCTCCACGCCACCGAATACTCTGGCCACCGCAATTCCACAATCAAGCAGCAGCGCCGTAGTCCCGGCAGCATTGCGTCAGCGTGAAACGGTGTCCGCAGTTGCTGCAGATTTAACGCAAATTCCTACGGTGGGGAATGCTCAGTCAGCGGCTTCGCCAGCGACTGATCATCTCCCATCCAGCGGCACGGTTGTGCTGGACGCTGAGCAGGGTGGAATCGTAGTGCCATCCTTTGCGGGCAAGAGCGTGCGTGGCGCGATAGAGCTCGCCGAGGACAGCGGTCTGGATCTGGATGCGGTAGGTAGCGGGCTGGGACGGGATCAGATGCCGGCAGCGGGATCGCACGTCGCTTCAGGATCGCGGGTCACAGTAAAGTTCGGACGTTGAAATACGCAGGCAGCCCGGAGCCGCGCGCAAGTGGGGATGCTTACTTCTGCGCTCAAGACAATTAGAGTAAGCTCACAATAGAATCCCGATGAATTTCCTTCAGCTTCTGCACGGCGCGGAAGTCCTCGACCAGAGCGGCAATCCGAGTGTTAGCGGATTGGAATACGATTCGAGGCAAGTTAAGCCGGGCGATGCGTTCATCGCCATGCAGGGCGAGACCAGCGACGGAAACAAATTCATCGACAAAGCGATTGCTGGAGGGGCGGTCGCAATCGTCAGCGACTCCGCGAGCGAAAAACCGCGTGAAGGAGTGGCATGGGCGCGCGTCCAACATGGACGCCGGGTGTTGGCTCGCCTCAGTGCGAATTTTTACAAGCGTCCAGCCGAGCGATTAGCAATCACCGGAATCACCGGCACGAATGGGAAAAGCACAACCGCATTTCTGTTGGAATCAATTCTTTCCGCAGCCAATCGCAAGAGCGCGTTGATTGGGACAATCGAATATCACGTGGCTGGAAAGATCCTGCCTGCTTCGCATACGACGCCTGAAGCGCTCGATCTGAACCGCATTCTGGCCGAGGCACTGGGCAATGGCGCAACCGAGGCGGTGATGGAAGTTTCCTCACACGCGTTGGCTCAACAACGGGTTTACGGAATTCCATTCGACGTGGCCGTGTTCACCAATCTGACCCGAGATCACCTCGATTATCATCACACCATGGAAGAATATTTCGCGGCCAAGCGGATCCTCTTCGAGGGTTGCGGTACAGATCCACCGCGCGTCGCCGTGCTCAATGATGAAGACGAGTATGGTCGGAAGCTGGCGAAAGCAAGCAAGAAAAGCGGGGCTGAAGTTGTGACTTATGGTTTGAGAAGTGGTGACTTGCACGCTGAAAATATCGATATTACCCCGCAAGGCACTCGGTTCGACTTAGTCATATCAAAGGAAGCTGTGCCCGTTTTTTCGCCGCTGATTGGCAAGGTGAACGTGTACAACGTTTTGGCCGCAGCGGGAGCAGCCTACGCGCGCGATTGCAAGCCGAAGGCGATCGCGATGGGAATTGCTAATCTATCCCGAGTGCCCGGCCGATTCGAGCGCGTAGACTGCAAACAGCCATTCACGGTCGTCGTGGATTACGCGCACACCGACGACGCACTTCGCAACTTGACCTCGCTGGCGCGAGAGTTCGTCCAACAGGCAAAACAGAAGGGGCGTGTCATCACGTTATTTGGCTGCGGCGGTGATCGCGACCGGGCGAAACGTCCGCTGATGGGAGAAGCAGCAGGTCGAGGCAGCGACTTCGTGGTACTGACTTCGGACAATCCGCGCAGCGAGGATCCATTGGCGATCATCAACGATGCTATGGTCGGCTTGCAGCGCTCCGGCGCAAAATACAAAGTGGAACCGAACCGGAAAATGGCAATCGCACTGGCTATCGGTGAAGCGGGACCCGGCGACATTGTTCTGATCGCTGGCAAGGGTCACGAGAAAGTACAAGTCACGCGCGAAGGGTCCGTTCCATTCGACGACGTCGGGGTAGCGCGCCAAATCTTGCGCGAGTCCGGTTACAACTGTGGAGCGGCAAACGCCGCCGCCGGGAATAACTTATGAAGCTGCCGCTCTCTCGCGTCGCCGAATTTCTCTCCGCTGCTGGCGAGTTTGATGCCAATGCGGTGGCGCAAGGATATTCCATCGACTCTCGATCGATTCAACGCGGCGAGCTCTTCCTCGCGGTGAAGGGCGAACGCATGGACGGCCATGATTTTGTAACTCAGGCGCTGGAAAAAGGCGCTGTAGCTGCGGTCATTCGTAAGGACCAGCTCGCACGTTATCCGCTGAAGACGGGGCTGATTACGGTTGACGACACACTTACCGCGTTGCAGACGCTAGCCACAGCTGTTCGACGCCTGTGGGCAAAACCGCTGATTGGGGTAACAGGATCGGCTGGGAAGACCACCACCAAAGAAGCCATTGCACACGTGCTTTCGGCTCGCTTCCGGGTCCTGAAATCCGAGGGAAACTTCAACAATCATTTCGGCCTTCCCCTCATGCTGCTCAAGATTGAGCCGGAGCATGACCTTGCCGTGATCGAGATGGGGATGTCGCATGCGGGGGAAATTGCCGCGCTGGCAAAAATCGCGCAGCCTGAAATTGGCGTAGTCACGAACGTCGCGCCCGTGCATTTGGAATTCTTCGAATCAATCGCCGGGATTGCGCGCGCGAAATACGAACTTGTCGAAGCTCTGCCTGCGACTGGAACCGCCGTGCTCAACGCCGATGACGAATATGTTTCGCAATTCGGTCGCGACTTTCACGGCAAGGTCGTTCTATATGGCCTGCGTACCTCGGCGGACGTGCGAGCGGAAAACATTGAGCCGCGAGGATCCGATGGATCCACGTTCGACGTGGTGGTGGGAAGTTGCCGCGAAAAAGCTATCTTGCACCTGGTGGGCGCACACAACATCTACAATGCACTGGCCGCAGTCGCGGTTGGACTGGAGCGGGGGTTGAGTCCCTCCGAAGCCGTCGCCGCGCTGGCAACGCTCGCACCGGCGGACAAGCGCGGGCAGGTCGTCAACCTTGGCAACATCACGATCATCAACGATTGCTACAATTGCAATCCGAAGGCACTGGAAGCCATGGTCGATGCGTTGGCTGCGATGCCGGCGAAACGCAGGATCGTTGTGGTGGGAGAGATGCTTGAACTCGGCCCGGCGAGCGAGGAACTTCACCGTCAGGCTGGCCGGCATATCGCGACTAAGAAAATTAACGTTTTGCTGGGAGTGCGGGGTCAAGCGCAGCAGGTGGTCGAAGCCGCGAATGAGGCGGGAATGCGGTTGGCTGGCCCGCGAAACCCGCGATGGAGATGTGGTGTTGTTGAAGGCGTCGCGTGGGGTGAAACTGGAACGAGCGCTGGAGAAGTGGCAATCGCAACAGTCATCAGTCGCCCGTCGTTAGTCGCGGCCGGGACAACGACGAACGACTAACGACGAAACGGAGGCTGATTGCTTTATTGGCTGTTGTACGAGAAGCTGTTTCATTATTTCCCGCCGTTTCGCATCTTCCGCTATCTGACCTTTCGGACTGCGTTCGCCAGCCTGACAGCGCTGTTCACGGGACTCATCGTTGGTCCGCTTGTTATCAATCGCCTTCGCGAATTTCAGATTGGACAGTACATTCGCGAAGAAGGACCGAAGGCCCACCAGAAAAAAGCCGGAACTCCTACGATGGGCGGCTTGTTGATTGCGATTTCCATTGTGATTCCGACGCTTCTGTGGGCTGACCTGAGCAACCGATTTGTGTGGATAGCAGTTCTTTCCACATCTGCTTTCGCAGCTATCGGATTCAGCGACGATTACATCAAAGTTGTGCATCGCAGGAATCTGGGGTTGACTGGTAAAGCGAAGATCGGCTTTCAAATCGCCGCCAGCGTTCTTATCGCAGTTGCGCTGATCGTGATGCAGACGCGCGGCCTTTATTCGACCAAGCTGCTGGTTCCTTTCTTCAAGCAATTCCGCCCCGACCTGGTGATCGGGAGCCTGGAACACTATCCTCATTTGTGGCCTTTGGCTTTTTTGCCGTTTATCGGTTTCGTAGTGCTGGTGATCGTGGGGTCGAGCAACGCCGTGAACCTGACCGACGGCCTGGACGGCCTTGCCATTGGTTGCACGGTGATTGCCGCAGGCGCGTTAGCAGTGCTCACCTACGTCAGCGGTCACGCTACGTTCGCTTCTTATCTCGAACTGGAGCGCATGCCACAAGTCGGCGAGTTGACCATCTTTTGCGGCGCCATGGTGGGCGCGTCGATTGGATTTCTTTGGTACAACGCGCACCCGGCGGAAGTATTCATGGGAGATGTGGGCTCGCTCGCGCTTGGCGGTGCGATCGGCACGGTTGCGGTCATGATCAAGCAGGAGCTGTTGCTACCTTTTATCGGCGGTGTGTTCGTAATCGAGGCGCTCTCGGTGATTTTGCAGGTTGGCTCTTACAAACTTCGCAAGAAGCGTATCTTCA
The DNA here is from genome assembly GCA_050012915.1 of Terriglobales bacterium. GTDB lineage: Bacteria > Acidobacteriota > Terriglobia > Terriglobales > Acidobacteriaceae > JABDBE01. Next base: position 35,489 of record JBEKGG010000023.1, read on the forward strand.
AGATGGCGCCCATTCATCATCACTTTGAGCTGATGGGTTGGTCGGAATCGAAAATTATTGTCCGCTTCTGGGTCGCGTCGCTGGTCTTCGCATTGTTCGCGCTGACGACGTTGAAATTGAGGTAAGTCTTCACCGCAGAGACACGCAGGCACAGAGAAATAACGAAAGAGAAAGTCAAATCTCGTGCTTCTCTGTGACTCTGTGTCTTTGTGGTGAAATGAGATTTTGTGAATGTTAATGACAAACGCGTGTTGGTTGTTGGGCTGGGGAAGTCCGGCGTCGCCTCGGCGCTTTTTCTGAAAGCCAAAGGTGCGCGGGTTACGGTTTCTGATACAAAGCCCGAAGACCAACTGAAAGACGAGATTCCGGTGCTGCTCGATCACGGCATTGCCGTGGAGACGGGCGGACACGGCGAGCGAACGTTCGGCGGGCAGGATCTCATCGTAGTGAGCCCGGGAGTGCCCACGGACGCACCTCCGTTGGTACAGGCGCGTGCCCTCGGCGAAAACGTGATTGGCGAAATCGAACTTGCCGCCCAGTTTTTCCCCGGACGCATTATTGCCATCACTGGTTCCAACGGCAAGACTACAACCACCACTTTGGCAGGCGAGATTGTCGCCGCGGGCGGATACTCGACGGCGGTCGGCGGCAACATTGGAACACCGGCAATTTCGCTGGTCGAGGGCGCGACGGCGGATACCATCGCCGTTCTGGAGGTTTCCAGCTTTCAGCTTGAGACCATCCAGACATTTCGCCCGCAGATTGCCGTCGTTCTCAATGTCACACCCGACCATCTCGATCGGCATCGCACTTTCGCCGCTTATACTAACGCGAAGGCGCGCATCTTTGAGAATCAGCGACCGGAAGATTACGCCGTGCTCAACGCCGATGACCTGACATGCGTCGAGTTGGCAGCTCGCACCAGGGCACAAGTCTTTTGGTTCAGCCGGACTCGCGAAGTGAAACAGGGCGCGTTTGTTCACGATGGCCGCATATTCTTTCGAGATCACAGTGGCCAGAACGAGATCATGCTGGTCTCCGCGATTCCGCTTAAGGGCGGACACAACGTTGAAAATGTCTTAGCGGCGGTGTGCGTCGGCGCTCTCCTGCGCTGCGAACCCGATCGGATTCGCAAGGCAGTGCACAACTTTAAAGCGGTCGAGCATCGACTGGAGCACGTAGCGACGATTCGCGGTGTGGAATATTACAATGATTCCAAAGCGACCAATGTCGATGCAACGATTAAGGCGCTCGAATCCTTTCCGGCGAACATCCACCTCATTCTCGGCGGGAAAGACAAAGGCAGCGACTATGCGGTCTTGAACGATCTTCTTGGGCATCGGGTGAAGCGGGTTTACACCATTGGCGCGGCGGCGGCAAAGATCGAATCCCAAATTAAGGGATCTGCTGACATCGACCGTGCCGAAACCCTCGAATCCGCAATCAGACGCGCAGCCCAGGCTGCCGCGTCCGGAGACATCGTTTTGCTCGCTCCCGCCTGCGCCAGCTTCGACCAGTTCCGCAACTACGAACATCGCGGCAAGGTGTTTAAGGAAGTTGTTCATACATTAGCGGAGCAGATGAACCAAAAGAGTTAAATCCATTCGAGAAATTATCCGCAAAAGGACTCCGCGCCTCCGTGCCCCCGTGGTGAAATGAAATCTCTTCATGGCGAAGCGCGTTAGTGTCGATGGCTGGCTTTTTACTGTAACGTTGGTCTTAGTTTTTGTGGGGCTGGTGATGGTTTTCAGCGCGTCGGCAGTGATGGCCAAAGAGCGCTACGGTTCCGGCTATTTTTTTCTGCTGCGGCAATTGGGATGGGCTGCCGCCGGAATTTTGGCCATGGTGCTGGCCATGAAAATCGATTACCGCCGCTACAAACATCCCGCAGTGGTTTTTTCTTTGCTTGGGCTGACGACCCTGATGCTGATTTTGGTCTTCTTTCTGAATCGCGCCCACCATACGCATCGTTGGATCCACTGGGGGCCACTTTCCCTTCAGCCGTCCGAAATGGCCAAACCGGCGCTAATTCTTTTCCTGGCCTTCTTCCTGGAGAACCGCACGAAGTCGATGAAAGATTGGCGGAATACGGTTTTGCCCGCCGTAGTTCCAACCTTGGCTTTTATTGCCCTGATCGTCTTTCAACCCGACCTGGGGACAGCAATCGCTTGCGCCGCAATTACGGGGTGCGTTCTGTTTGTCGCCGGCCTGGACTTGCGCATCCTCGGATATGCTTTCCTGGCTTCGCTTCTGCCGTTGTATTTCCTGATCTTCCATGTAGCCTATCGCCGCGACCGCATTTTGGCTTTTCTTAATCCCTACTCGGATCCGCAGGGCCGCGGCTTTCACATTATCCAATCACTGATCGCGGTGAGCACCGGCGGCGTTACCGGCGTCGGGCTGATGGAAGGCAAGCAGAAGCTCTTTTATCTACCCGAGCCTCACACCGATTTCATCTTCGCCGTCACTGCCGAAGAACTGGGCTTGGTGGGTGCGCTGGTGATCGTGCTGCTCTTCGCTGTCTTCCTCTGGCGCGGCATTCGCACTGCTCTGCGAACGCAAGACATGTTCGGACGATTTCTGGCAGTCGGAATTACCAGCATGATCGTAGTGCAGGCCTTTATCAATATCAGCGTGGTGCTGGGGCTCATGCCCACCAAGGGCATTCCGTTGCCTCTGGTCTCGTATGGCGGCTCTTCCCTGCTGGTCACGCTGGCCTGTATTGGCGTGCTGCTGAACATTTCCAAGCAAGCCGAGTAGTCGCTGTGGGGACAGCCGCACCGAGATACTAGCGCAGCTAGAGGGTTAACGTCGGACGCCTTTCAAACACCCATTCCAGTTTATAGTCACTGCATGCGGGCTATTCTGGCGGGAGGCGGTACAGGCGGACACGTGATCCCCGCGCTCGCCATCGCTCAGCAACTCCAGAAAGATTATGCCGCCGAAGTGCTATTCATTGGCACCGCGCGAGGGATCGAGAATCGTTTAGTCCCGGCCGCGGGATTTTCTCTGAGGCTGATCCAAGTCGGTGCCTTGAACCGAGTGAGTTTAAAGACCCGGCTGAAAACGATCTTCGATCTACCTCGAGCCGTGTGGGATTCCGGTGGCATACTGTCTGAATTCCAGCCTAACATTGTGATCGGCGTGGGCGGATACGCCTCAGGCCCAGCCATGCTTTCGGCGGTGCTGCGCCGAGTGCCGACGCTGGTTTTTGAGCCGAATTTTGTCCCGGGATTCGCCAATCGTCTGGTCGCCCCGCTGGTCTCGGGAGCCGCGGTGCACTTCGCTGAAACTGGACGTTACTTCCGCCGCTGCGAAGTGACCGGCGTTCCAGTCCGAGAAGCTTTTTTTCAGATTGCAAGCCATCCCCGCGCGAACACCAAGCCCACCCTGCTCGTGTTCGGCGGAAGCCAGGGTGCGCACGCTATCAATCAGGTTGTCATGGATTCGGTAGCCGACCTGTGCCAGCGCGTTCCGGGAATTCATATCGTCCATCAAACCGGCGAAGGTGACTATAATGACGCTCAAGCAGCCTACGCAAAATTGGGCGACTCAGTGGAAGCTCACCGTTTCATCGACGACATGCCCGGTGCATTTGCCCGTGCGGATTTGCTGATTTGCCGCTCGGGAGCGAGCACCGTGGCGGAAGTCACGGCGGCCGGAAAGCCCGCAGTTTTTGTGCCCTTTCCGCGCGCCGCTGACGATCATCAAAAGCGGAATGCAGAGGCGTTGGAACGGGCTGGCGCGGCAGTGATGCTCGAGGAATCCAGGCTGACGCGTGAAAGTCTAGTAGACG
>JBEKGG010000024.1:0-26849 GCA_050012915.1 Terriglobales bacterium
GCATGCGGCGTCGGCACAAAACGTCGAAGCGAATCTAAATGCCGGCCGCCGTACTGCATTGGCTCTGTGACGCACGGCTCATCGCGTCTTTCTGGATATTTCGCTAGCGGCATTGGGAGGCTCCGCCGGGAGCTCGTTCGAGATGAGCCAAGAGCTGTGAGGCGATAACTCCGGGATCACCGCCGTACTGCAAGCGCCAGCAAGGGAGTGCAATCAATCGCTCAATCACTTTCCGTTGCTCTTCAATCAGTTCGGGAAGCTCGGCCATAAGCTCTTTATCGACGCGTTCGGCAGCCTCCGATGGAGGCATCCGGCTCACGCGGAATTTAGGCTCTTGGCACTGATCCAGAAAAACCAAGGATGCGGGTTCGCAAAACTTGGCTCGTTTCAACCCGAACTGACCTTCCGGATTTAATCGCAAAATCGATTCTCCGTCTTCAACCTCTGTCGGTTCCCGCTCGACCAGTTCTCCGAACCAGACTCGAGCCTCGTGGCGCAGCTTCACAGATGGGGCCAGCCCCCATGCAGACAGCTCCCCGTTTCTGAGAGAACAAAAAGTTCGATCGTCCGAAAGAAATGCGAGGCCGGTACGTGCCAAAGCCAAGGCGAGCGTCGATTTTCCCGAGCGCGAAGGCCCGGAGAGCAGATATCCTTTGTTGTTCTTTACTACACAGGAGCAGTGAAGCTCCAGGATTCCGACCGAAGCGGCAACCACGGACATGAGAACGGGAAAGATCGTCGCTTTCCAGTAATTGTGATCCGCCCCCATATTCGTCGAGAACCGCCCCAGGACGCGTCGTTTGTAAAGATCGACGAGCAGGGAGCTGTCGGAATCGAAGCCGGCAAACACGAGATGATTAAGTCCCCGGACATAGAATTTCGGCCACGGGGGCTGCGAAGAGGACTCAGGATCGACCCACAGGCGGAGAGAAAAATCTGTGGCCCAGGCGGGAGATTCGACTGGTAAGAAAGCTTGGTGCGCGGCCTCAAGGATCGGCTCGAAGTTCGTGTGCAGGGCGCACACTGCTCCCGCCGCCAGAAATCGCGCATGCAACGGGGTTGGGGCTTCTCGGCGAAAAAAGTCTCCCGCCTTCATAAGAGACCCAACATTCGCGAGCTGAGAGTGGACGTCGTCACATTCATCATTCCATCGCGTTCGATGCAAACAGTAATTCTCGTGTTATCCGTCAGGCGGGCTTGCTTCTATTCAGCCACCACCACCGGGGGATTTCGTACAGATACCGCAATCCCGAGCCGGTGTGAAAAATAACCCGATGAATCATGAACTGCCGATGTCGCTCCTGAGAATCAAAGAGAGCAGAGGGCTTATCTCGGATCGAACGAACAATGCTGACGGGTCGGCTCCAGGGCAACAAGCGTTGGCGCATGAGATTTCTTCGGAGCTTATCATCCTGCAAAAATTGCCGATGCAGGAATAGAACCAACTTCGATGTGGGGAATATACCAAGTTCGTAAATAGGTACCTTTTCGAAAGGGAGACGCCAGCCATAGTTCTCCAGCCAAACCTTAACCGAGGGTCGCAGGTCCGTCGTCCACGCGCGTATTTGGGGGGGGAGCGGAGCGTGGAAAAACTGCGCAGCTAGTTCTGTAATGATAGCCACGAAGTGAGGCAGCTGGGCGTCTGACTCGGTGCGGCGTTCGACTCGTTGCCAGAACGAAGCGTCGTTCGACCGACGACGGAGATAGTACGCAATTTCGTAGAGCCATCGCATTCTCACGTCTCCAGACAACAAGTGCTGGAAAACGTGCAGGATTTGCAGCAGAAACGCGTCCTCCTCATAAAGCACCGGAAAGCGCATTCCACGCCATTCGTGGTCGACGGTCCGGGTTGGAGAAAACGGCGCATCCGCTAAGTGGATGCCGTGCTCGTCCGGTCTCCAGATTGACAACTGCAGTTCGATAACATACGCTTTGCCGCCGTATTGCCCGCCGGAAGCGGTGGAGCGAGAGATGGGAGCCTTGCAGAAAATCCACTCGCCGGACGCTGGCTTATACTTTTTAACCGCGAATCCCGCCTGCTCAAGCGCCTGCCGCGCAACCGGCACTGATTGTTCCTCAATCAAGTAATCCAAATCACTTTGCTGGCGCAGGGCTGCATTAGGGCAGAACTCGGGCACCAGAGAATAGCCCTTTACCACAGCGTAGCGAACTCCCGATTCTCGAAACTTTTCATTCACGATGGCGAATTGACTCGCCATTTCATCGACCCGTGCACAGTTCTTGGAGTAGCTCTGCTGCAGGCGCGAAAGCACTGCTGGCGGAAGTTTGCGATCGTCCTGAGTGTCGCGCAGTTTCTGCAGCAAATAGAACTCAAGATCCATTTGGTCCAGCCAGGCGTAGGTGCGTTCCCACTGCTTCACACTGAACCGGCCGAGCGAATCAGAGCCATCGTCGATTTTCTCGGAAAAGCTCAGATACCGAATTATGGTGTCGGCCAACCGTCGATTCATCGCTTTATTTCAACCGAAAATCCCACTAACTCTAACCGCTGCTCGCATCGCACCATGCGCAGTCCTGATTTTTTCCGAGATTAAGTGTTGGCGGCGCCGGAGCCACTCTGGAAATGCAAAATCATGATTGCGGGTACGGCTCGCGCGGTGTCAAAAATTCGTAACTTGCCGGCTGACTCGAATACCGGGCGCTCGGGCTCGCCGACAAAGCATTCTATCGCCTGCACGAGTTCGAATCCCACGTTGTTGAATAGGGTGACAATTTCCGCTTCAGAATGGCTCGCGGTTTCAATCTGCATCGCACCTTGTCGATCCCTAAACCCGGTGCGCCAGCCAGCCTCATATGCCTTGGGATGAAGGTCTGTGATGTAGAGATCCGCAGGCGCCCGCATCACGCGCCACGACTCGGTGGCCAGTTCGTCCAATTCTCCGATGTGCTGCAGGGCAAATGAACAAATGGCCAAGTCGAAAACGGCGTTGTGAAAGGGAAGTTTCAGGCAGTTGGCTCTGGCTAATCGCACGCCAATCGCGGGCTTCTCTCGGGCCACCGCAAGCATAGCCTGAGACTGATCAACGCCGATGGCTAATTCAGGTCTCTTAGCCGACAATTTTTCCAGCCAACGCCCGGTCCCGCATGCCAGGTCGAGTACTCTCTTTCCGGCGATGTTCGGAAGCAGTGGCAGGAGGCAGCGCTCTTCCAGGGCAAGGAGCGGGTTCGGAGTGTGGTCGTAAGTTTCCGCCCAACGTTGGTAACCTTCTTCAACGGAAACCTGACGCGGAATGGGACCAGATGTGGGGACCTGAAGGTCGATCGCTGGCGCGATCGTGGGACTACCGTTCACAAACTCTCCACCTTCGGTCTTCGAAGATCGATCATACGCTGGGTCCATTTCAGTTCGACGGGCGCAGAGTAAATCGCTAGTTTGTAGCGCCACGCGCTTAACGCCTTCAATGTCATTCTTCCCCACTGAGGAAGCCGGATGTCCTGCACGGTAGGCCACCGCGAAGAAACCACGAGTTCAAAGTTGTCGATCAATTGCTTGGTGCTAGGTCGCAGCCAGGGCGTTTTCGGGTCTTTCTGCGTGGCGTATCGCTGCCAGCGATCGGTGGCCCATTCATCGGGAGTATCCGGGAACCGGACCTGGTCTTCGACGTTTCCATACATCTTGGTTCGCTGCGGAACCGGCGTGTAATGTTCAACCACAATTTCGGAATCCGGATTCAGACGTTTCAACTGCCGAATAAATTGGATGCACTCCTGCGTGTCTCCCTCGGGGTCTTTGGGATTCCCGAAAATAATCGAGAACTCAGGAATAATATCGAACCGGCGTATGCGCGAAGCCAGCGCCAGCGTATCTTCGGCGCGAAGGTCCTTCTTCATCTCCTTCAGGGTTTCGTTGTTGCCCGATTCCGCTCCGAAGAAGATCATCTTGCAGCCCGCACGCCGGATGGCTTCAAAGGTTGCATCCGAGTAAGACATCATGATGTCGGAGCGGCCCTCACACCACCACTTCAAGTTCAGTGGCTCGATGCGCTTTGCAAGTTCCTGGGTGTGGTCCTCGCGCAAAAAGAAGTTGTTGTCGTAGAACTGGACGGCGTCGACACCGTAGTTCTGCGCCAGGTGGCGCAGGACCGCTTCCGTGCGCTCTGGCGCTTCCATCTTTTCCCGGCTTCCGGAAAAGTTTACGACTCCGCAGAAGTTGCAGCGGAACGGACAGCCGATGCTGGCCTGATGCACGGCAGTGCGCTGGCCGAGAAATGTCGGGAGCAGATACTTCTCCACAGGCAGCCGATGATAGGGCAACCACGGAAACGCATCTGGTGCTTTCATGGGCCGCTCTGGATTGTGGCGAGGTCGCTGGTCCGAATCTTTATAGGAAAGGCCAGCGATGCCCTGCGGCTCCCGCTTCTCGCGAAGAGCACTTAGCAGCTCTAGAAAAGTAAGCTCTCCCTGACCTCGCACCGCAAAATCGACATACGCTGAATTGAGAACCGCCGCCGTGTAGTTGGTGGCGAAATAGCCTCCCCAAACAATTTTCACATGCGGGAATCTGGCTCGAATCTCCCGGCAAGTGGAGACCGCGCCGACCGTCTGTGGTCCGGGCATCACGCTCACGGCCAGCATCTCGACCGCATGCTCTTGAATAATGGCTGCGATTGTTTCGGTGGGATGGAGATCGAGATTCCCATCCACGATTGTGTATTCTTCCCTGCCCTCCAAGACTGCGGCTATCGACAGAATGGAAAGCGGTAAGCGGCGATTGCGGTACCGTGCCGCTTTTGGATTGTAGAGAATGATCATTTTATGGTGACCGGTTTCGCGAGTTTATTAGCCGTCAGTCCAACGTCGAGATGCCCCGCTAGCAACTGGTCGCGGGCGCCGGTTCCATGATTTTTGCGTCCACACTGGGTTTGGGCAGCGTCACAATATTCTTCAATGTTCGATTAACCCAGAGCTCCACCGGTAGGCTATAGAAGTCATGATCTAAGCGCCAGCGCGCTGGATAAGCGGTGAGGTGCTGAACCGCCTTTGCGATTCGCCCAGGCCCCTTGGCGGCGATGGGCTCGCGATCGAATGCAATACGGAGGTAGTCGCGCATGGTCTGTACTCGTTGATGGTCTTTCCCTTTGAGCCATGGCAGCGTGGTATAGCGAGGGAAGTAGTCGATCCATCCCTCCAACGACGTGGGAACCTCAATTCCTAGCTGCGCCGCTTTGTGGAATATTGGGGAGCCGGGATAAGGTGTGAAAATATTGGTCCAGAATTCCGCCCCGGGGAAGCGGCGGCACACATCCATCATAAAGCTGACAGTCTCGCGGCGTTCTTTTGGCCCTTCGCCGGGATGACCGAAAATAATATTGAACGACGGAATAACGTCGGCGCGAATGCAACGCTCGGTGGACTCGTAGATGTCGGCGAGCACCTGAAAGTCCTTGTTCATGTGCTTCATCACGGTCGGGGATGCCGTCTCAATGCCCTGGCAGATCTGGTGCAGGCCGGAGCGGCGTAGCAAAGAGAGTTCTTCAACGCTCAAGCGAGCCGTCAAGTTGGTGGTCGCCTGCACGCTCCATTTAAACTTTGCCCCCGCTTGAACCAGCCCTTCCGCGATCTTAAGTGAGCGCTCGAGATCGACAAGAAAATTGTCATCCGCCATCCACAGCAACTCCAGTCGATAGCGACGCGTGAGTTCCATCGTTTCTTCCACAACCTGGTCGACTGGTAGCGCATTCCACTTGCGGCCGTACACAGCAGCGTTTGTGCAATAAGAACAATTGAATGGGCAGGCCAGGCTGGAAACATACATGGCCCAGCGCCGTCCGCAAACCCGCTCGTATCCGTCGAAGTCCGCCAGTTGATAAGCCTTCTGCGGCATCTTGGTCAACTGCTTAAGAGGTCGCTCAGGCGTAAGAATTACCTTGTTGTCGCGCTTGAATCCAATCCCGAGAATATCGTCGAGGGGTTCATCGTCTTGCAAATGCTGAACCACTTCCAGCATGCTGTCTTCCCCCTGAGCACGGACGATGATGTCTACGTATTCAGCTTCTATCGTCTGTTTGGGCAAGAGCGACGGATGCCAGCCGCCCAGGATCACCGGAAAGTCGGGATCCCATTTCTTCACCGCCTTTGCCAGTGCCACGGTCTCGCGAATCATCGGTCCAGTAACTACCGAGATTCCGAGGCAAAGCGCATCTTTCACCTCTTCCAACACGCGCCGCATATAGTCGGGTGTGATTGTGGAATCGATGATTCGAACGTCGTATCCTGCTTCCAGCAACGGAGTGGAAATCGCCAAAATTCCTAGTGGGGCCGTAGCCTCAATGCTGGAGAACGACGCAACGAAGAATACGATCTTGTTAGAGGACTTCACGGCAGCACCTCTCGGGCCCAGTGGGAAGAAATATGGTCGCACTCAGATATGGCATGAACGTCATGAACTTGTCAACAGATTGAAATAAAATCTTCGCCAGTCCTGGCTTGCTTGGTGGGGCATTGGGTCGGCTGAGCCTGAGCGACGAAGTCACTTTGACCGCGGATCGATTCGCGAATAGAAGATGGGATTGCGAGACAGTGAATTTTTTTCACATTCGGCCAAGAAAGAAATGACGAGAGGTTGACAAACTTCTGACAAACCTTCATTCTGCTCAAATGACCATCTAGAAATAAATTCCCAGTCGCTGCCCGAGGGGTTCAGTTGCCAGGAAAGCACAAGGTCGTACTCTTTTATCCGCCTTACGATGGTCCTCCGTTAAGCGCACCTTTGTGTTTGCTCGCATTGGCAGCGCCGCTGTTGCAGGCCGGGTTCGACGTCAAGTTAATAGACAATATAACTTCGCCCGACTACGAGAGCGAAGTCCTCCGGGAAACCACCGACGCGCTGTGCCTTGGCATTTCTGTCCTTACCGGTCCAACAATTGGAGCGGCGATACGCGTCGCGAAGGCGGTGAAGAAGGCTCGCCCGTCTCTGCCGGTCATCTTCGGTGGTTGGCATCCCAGCCTGGCCACCGAGCAGACGCTTCAACCCGATTTCGTCGATGCGGTGGTGCGTGGCCCGGGCGATTTGACCTTACTCGAAGTTGCCCAGAAATTGGCCGACAAACAGGAACTGCACGGCGTGAAAGGTCTGTCGCATAAAGACCGAGCGGGTGTTCATCACGAGCCTGAAAGGCCAGTAGCGAACATCAACGATCTTCCGGCGCCAGCCTTTCATCTGGCGAACTTCGATGCTTATGCTTCTGCGGTCGGCTTCCGGCAATTGTCCTATACCACCAGCGTCGGCTGTCCCTACGCCTGCAATTACTGCACGGATATGGTGTTTTACAAGCGCCGGTTCAATGCCTATCGAGCGGAGCGAGTGGTAAGCGATCTCGCCGATCTGGTCCCTCGCTATGGCATTCAGGAAGTAGCACTCTTCGATTCCAACTTTCTGGTTGATATCAAGCGAGCCTTGGCGATCGCGCGTGGAATTGTCGCGAGTGGGGTTAGATTTCTCTGGGATTTCCAGGCGTCCACCGACTTTTTGTGGCGCATGAGCGATGACGAGGTTCGCTTACTGGGCGAGAGCGGCGTGTCCCATATGGGCTTCGGGACGGAGTCCGCATCTCAACCTGTGCTGAAGCTGATGAACAAGCACCACCAGAATGTCCAGCAGATGTTCGAGACAGCGCGCAAGGCTCAGCTTGCCAATATTCGTGTGACCTTCAATGTAATTCTCGGTTATCCCGGTGAAACCGAGGCCGACCGGCAACAAACCTTTTGCATCATGAGCGACATTGCCCGGGAATATTCCAACGTTAGTTTTTCGCCGAATATCTTCACTCCTTTCCCTGGAATTCCGATCTGGCCGCAATTGAAAGAGATGGGCTTGCGCGAGCCGCAGTGCCTTGAGGAATGGCAGATCCTGGCGCTCGGGCACAATATTCTACCCTGGTTGCAAGGCGAGGAATTGCAACGGTTGCGCCGCAGTCTGGAGTATTTTCTGCTTAACAATCAAATCCGGAAGGCCACGCAAAACAAAGCGTGGCTGCGCCAGAGATTTCGTCAACTACTCGGAGCGCCCATCCGGTGGCGCATCGGGAAAAACCGATATTCCTTTCCCTGGGAGCTTTGGATTTCGCGAGCCGCGCAGCGCGTGGTGACGCGGCGATCGCTACTGACCGGGCAAAAATTATCGGAGCGCATGCAGGAAGTTTGCTGATCCATTCAGTGCACATGGGGGCCCCGACGTGGCTGATGTTTTACTGACGCACTCTTACCATCTATTTTACGACCGCAAGCAAACTCGCAAGGCCCAGCCTTATCCTCCACTTGGCACCCTCTATGCCGCGGCGATGCTGCGCAGCCACGGCGTCTCAGTCGCAGTGTTCGACACCATGCTGAACGATCCCGGGAAGGAATTTGAAGCGGCCCTTGCCCAACATCGCCCGGCGCTTGTGGTGGTTTACGAGGATAATTTTAACTTTCTCACAAAGATGTGCCTTACCCGAATGCGAGAGGTTGCATTCCAGATTCTCGCGGCCTCGCAAAAGGCAGGCGTCACGGCGTTGGTCAACGGGTCCGATGCCTCGGATCATGCCGAGGACTATCTTCGGAACGGCTTCCGTTGCGTCTTGCTTGGCGAAGCTGAATTTACCTTGTTGGAAACAGTGCAGCAATTGCTGAAAAATAAAAATGCCGCGTTGGGCGGAATCAACGGCCTCGCTTATTTATCGCCAGCGGGGAAGGTTGTTCACAGCGCGAAGCGCAACCAGTTGCGGCATCTGGACACTCTGCCGTTCCCAGCGCGCGATCTCATCAACACGCGTCAGTACCACGATGCCTGGAAGTCGGCGCACGGATATTTCTCCCTCAACATCGTTGCCAGCCGCGGCTGCCCGTATCGCTGTAACTGGTGTGCCAAACCCATCTACGGCGACACATTTTCCGCGCGCTCACCCCAAAGCGTTGCGGAGGAAATGCGCCAGCTTAAGCACGAGTACGAAGCCGAGCATCTGTGGTTCGCCGACGACATTTTCGGCCTGCAAGCGAAGTGGGTGTTGGAATTCGCCGATGCGGTGGAGAAGCGCGACGCTGCCGTCCCTTTCAAGATGCAGTCCCGTGTCGACTTGATGACGCCTGCCACTGCAGCGGCGCTGCGCCGTTCAGGCTGTGCGGAAGTCTGGATGGGAGCGGAATCCGGATCGCAGAAAATTTTGAATGCGATGGAAAAAGGCATTCGCCTGGAGCAGGTGCCCAAGGCGCGCACCAATCTCCGAAACGAAGGGATTCGTGCCTGTTACTTTCTGCAATTTGGCTACCCTGGTGAAACCTGGGAAGACATCCAGAGCACGGTTGAGTTGGTGCGGGGCACGCGTCCGGACGATATTGGAGTTTCCGTGGCCTACCCGCTCCCCGGAACCAAGTTCTTTCAGCAAGTGCAAGCGCAACTGGGGGCGAAAACCAATTGGTCCGACAGCGAAGATCTCTCCATGATGTTCCGAGGAGCCTACACCGGCGAGTTCTATCGTGCTCTGCATGACGCACTGCACGCAGAAGTAGATTCATGGAACGGAAAAACCGGCGGCAAGAATCGGCTGGAACTATGGGACCGAGTGGTTCAACTCGAACGGACGAGCCATACCCCAAATCCTACCCGGCTCGACGATCCTCACGCGGGCAGTTTGGTGCAATTGCAGTTGCAGTCTGATTGGGGCTCGTAAGGCCTCGGCGTTCGCTGCAACATGTCGATGAGGCTGTATAACAGGAATATGGACCTGCTTCTCACCCACGGTTATTTCTTATTTGAAGATCCCAAGGAACTTCAAATCATGAAGCCATATCCTCCCCTGGGCATTCTTTATATTTCATCGCACCTGCGCAAAAAGGGAGTACAGGTCGAAGTTTTCGATTCCACCTTTGGCTCCCGCGACCAACTATTCGAAGTTCTTCGGCAGGGACCGCCGGCAATCCTCGGCGTCTACGCCAACTTGATGACGCGAACGAACGTGCTCGAAATCTTGCGCGCAGCAAAGCAGGCGGGTTGGCAGACCGTAGTCGGCGGGCCAGAGCCCAGCGCATACATCGCGGAATACCTGGATGGCGGAGCTGATGTTGTTGTCATCGGCGAGGGAGAAGTCACGATCGAGGAGCTTGTTCCGGTGTTGAAATGTGATTCCCGGGAATCGCTCCATGGTGTGGACGGCATCGCTTTTCGCGGCGCCGAGGGAGCCATCGTACAGACTAAACCGCGAGAACAGTTGCGCGATATCGACGCTCAGCCATGGCCTGATCGTGAGGCCATCGATGTCGGGCAGTATGTCGAAACATGGCGCAAGCATCATGGCATGGGCTCGGTTTCACTGATCACTGCCCGCGGCTGTCCTTACCACTGCCGCTGGTGCAGCCATGAAGTTTTCGGCAAAACTCATCGCCGCAGAAAACCAGCATCGGTCGCGGACGAGCTTGAGTGGTTGATTCAACGCTACCAACCAGATATGGCATGGATGGCCGACGATGTGTTCACCATCCATCCAGGCTGGCTCTCGCAATATGCCGACGAACTCAAACGCCGTCGCTTGCGGTTGCCTTTCGAATGTATTTCGAGAGCGGATCGGCTCAACTCGAAGGTCATCGAAACCCTCGCGGAGATGGGTTGCTTTCGCGTCTGGATTGGCTCGGAGAGCGGCTCTCAACGGGTGTTGGATGCGATGGAGCGGGGCGTAACCGTCGAGCAGGTGCAATCTGCCGTGGCGCTCTGCCGATCTCACGGCATTCAAACCGGAATGTTCCTGATGTGGGGATACGAGGGGGAGGAACTCGATGACGTTGAAGCCACCGTCCAGCACGTGAAGCGAACGAATCCGGATATCTTCTTTACGACAGTAGCGTATCCGATTAAAGGTACGGCTTATTTCGCTGAAGTTTCGGAAAGAGTCGAAGCGCTTAAGCCTTGGAACGTGAGTTCCGATCGAGAGTTTCGCGTACGCGGCCGTCACTCGCGCCGCTTCTACAGCTTCGCCGATCGCTTGCTTCGCTCGGAGGTAGAACTCGAGAGGATGCATGCTAAGCCTGAGGTCGACTTGCCGGCTATTCATCGGCTGCAGTCTGAAGCCGCGGATGCCCGCGCCGGGCTGCACGCGTCGATTTCCGAGCAGGAGGCATAAGTACGTCGACCCTCGGAATAGAACTGTCTCATGCTCCCTTCGACGCCCTTGCCGAAGCCTACGATCAGAGCTTCACCTTCTCAAACATAGGCCGAGCCCAGCGTTCAGCCGTATGGAGAGAACT
Source organism: Terriglobales bacterium (assembly GCA_050012915.1). Classification (GTDB taxonomy): domain Bacteria; phylum Acidobacteriota; class Terriglobia; order Terriglobales; family Acidobacteriaceae; genus JABDBE01. Next base: position 11,236 of record JBEKGG010000024.1, read on the forward strand.
CGGCAGGACATTCCACGCCGGTGATCGTATTCTTGAGATTGGATGCGGCACGGGCGTCGATGCCTGTTTTTTAGCCGAGCGCGGGATGAAAGTCGTGGCATGCGACAGTTCGCCCGCCATGATTCAGGTCGCTGCGCGACGAGTTCGAGAGACGGGAACCAAGGCTGTGGACTTGCGTGTTCTCGCTGCTGAGAATCTGGCTGCAATTCAGCGAGAACCTCTATTCGATGGAATCTTTTCAAATTTTGGCGCGCTCAACTGCGTGGAAGATTTGTATGTGGTTGGTGAGAATCTTGGACGCCTGCTGAAACCAGGAGGAACAGCACTTCTGTGTTTCCTCGGCCGTTCTTGCTTCTGGGAAGTCTTGTGGTATCTGCTCAAAGCAAAACCGCGAAAGGCATTCCGACGTTGGCAGTCTGCGGGCGATACAGCGGAACTTGCGCCTGAGTCCCGCGTTCACGTGCGCTATTATGGGGTTCGCTCGCTGGCGAACATTTTTGCACCGTCATTTCGGCTGCGCTCGTGGATGGGCGTCGGGCTCTTGGTCCCTCCAAGTTATATGGAGTCCGTGGCCAGGCGGTTTCCTGCAGCTCTGAAGGTGGCAGAGTGGGCTGATCTTCCGATGGCGCGGTGCCCGGTTATGCGCGGGTTTTCCGATCACATTCTTGTGAAACTCGAGCGGGTTGGCCTATGACAGTCTTGACCACCACAATGACAAGCACCGCGGAGATGGGCACCCACCTGGACCAGTCTTCTCACTACATCCGCTCACTGCCGGTGGTCGTGCTCTCGCCTCACAACCAATGCAACTGCCGCTGCGTGATGTGCGATATCTGGAAAATCCGTGAAGCGAAGGAGATCACGCCCGCGTTTCTGGAGACGCAGCTCGATTCGTTTCGCAAGCTCGGGGTAAAGTGGGTGGTGCTGAGTGGGGGCGAACCGCAGCGCAATCCGCAAGTTTGTACTTTAGCCCGGATGCTCCGCGACCTCGGTATCCAGGTAACGCTGCTCACGGCTGGCACGCTTCTTGCCACTGAAGCTGAACTTCTGGTCACTGTCATCGACGATGTCATCGTGTCGCTCGATGGTCCCGCCGCAGTGCACAATCGCATCCGCGGAATTGCTCGGGGCTTCGAACTGCTCATGAACGGAGTGCAGACTCTGCGGCGCTTCCGCCCCGATATCGTCGTACGCGCGCGGTGCACGGTTCAGAGGGAGAATCACGCGTCGCTACGCGCCACGGTGCAATCTGCCAAAGATCATGGGCTGAATTCTGTTTCTTTCTTGGCCGTTGACGCTGTTTCCGACGCCTTCAATCATGCGCAAGGTTGGAGTCAGCCCAGCGCCGATTCTGTCATCCTCCACAGCCAACAAGTCGATGCGTTAGAAAAAGAAGTGGAAGCCCTCATCGACGAATACGCAGCCGATCTGAACTCAGGTTTCGTGATCGAGACGCCGGAGAAATTGCGGCGGATAGTTCGACAGTTCCGTGTTTATCTGGGCCAAGCTCAAGCCGTAGCCCCGTTCTGTAATGCGCCGTGGGTTTCAGCGGTTATCAGCGCGGAGGGCGATGTTCGCCCGTGTTTTTTCCATCCCGCCTTCGGAAATATTCACCAGAATAGTTTAGAAGAGATCGTAAATAGTCCGCAGGCGTTGCGCTTCCGTGACGAACTTGACATCGAAACTAATCCGACCTGCCAGCGGTGCGTGTGTTCCCTTCACCTTCGACAGGGCGCTGCTCCGATCACTCCGTGATACGAAAGACCACGTTGCTGGAGAGCGTGCCATCTGGAGTCTTCACTGTGACCTTGCCTGTGGTTGCGCCGCTTGGGACGGTGGTCTTGATTTCCGACGCCGAGACGATTGTGAATTCTGCCGCCGTGCCGTTGAAAGTGACGCTGGTCGCGCCTGTGAGACTACTGCCCAGGATAACAACCGCCGCACCCACCTTGCCGGAACTGGGCCGTGTCTCCACGAACGGGCTCAATCCCGTGGCCAAGCCGAAGACCGTCCCACATCCCTCGGTGCAGGTTAGATTGCCGCCGTATATGGTTGTCCCGTAAAATTTGCCGTTCGTGCCTTGCACCAGCTCTGCGTACGGGAACGAACCGTCCGCGCATTCCGATTTGGAGCAAAAGTTATACAGCGTGGTCAGTACGCCTTTGGGTGTGATTTTGTAGGCGGTGCCGAAAGTACCAGATTCGTTTGGCGGAGTAAATAAACCTTTGCCGGCGACGCCACCTTCGACCGTTGTCCCGTAAAAATTCCCGTCAGTGCCTTCCATCAATCCTGCGTAAGGTTCTTCGCCATCCGCGCAAGCGTTTTGGATACAAAAGTTGTACAGGACGGTGAATTTGCCCTGCGCGGTTACCGTGAAGACGGCGCCACTGCCGTGGCTTCCCCCGAACGTGGTGGTACCGTAGAAGGTTCCGTTAGTGCCCTGCACTACCCCAGCGTATGGGTATGCCCCGTCGACGCAGTTGGTCTTGGCGCAGAAGCTGTGAATCGTGGTTAGCGCGCCCTTCGGAGTTATTCTAAAAACCGTCCCGGCACTATAGGTTCCGCCTTCGCCTGTTGTTCCGTAGAAGTTTCCGTCGGTACCCAGCACCAGCCCATGCGTCGGGCTCTCACCGTCCTTGCAGTTCGATTTAGAACAGAATGTATAGAGTGTGGTGAGTTTGCCCTTGGGGGTGATCTCGAAGACCGTGCCACCGCTGTGAACTCCTCCGGCGGACGTTGTCCCGTAGAAGTCGCCGTCGTCACTCTGCACGAGCGGGCCGTAAGGCGCGGATCCGTCTGCGCATTTGGTCTGGGAGCAAAAGTTGTAGAGCGTGGTCAGCTTACCCTGAGCCGTGATCTTGAACAGCGTGCCATATTTCCCGTTGGCTCCGCCGGACAGGGTGGTGCCATAGAAGTTGCCATCGGTGCCTTGGACGAGCCCGGCTTGGGGAGAGTATCCGTCAGGACATCCGGTCTTGGAACAAAAGCTGTAGAGCGTGGTTCGTTTGCCCTCGGCTGTGACTTTGAATACCGTGCCGTAATCGCCGTAGGCGCCGTCTGAAGCAGCGGTTCCGTAGAAGTTCCCGTCCGTACCCTGCACCAGAACTGAGTAAGGATTGGCACCATTTGTCTGGTTGAATTTCAGAAGGTCGGTAAAGGTGGATTTTGCAGACGACCCCACGGCCGTCGCAGCACAGAGCACAAAAACAGCGAAAGCGGCTTCTAATCCGCTCCAGCCACTGGTTTCTCCTGGATTGCTGCTCTTCTTCCGCCAGCCCCTTGGGATCGTCAAAACAGTTTTCCCCTTTTCGTGAAATAGGGGAGTTGAACGGGCGCAATATTCATGCTGGATCACCCCCGCCGACCGCGACCGGGATTGACCGGGTTCGGACCAACAAAAGAGCTTACCGTGGATCAGGAACCCGGTCAAGGCGTGATCTGTGGCCGATTTTGGTGAAGCTGCCGCTTCTTAGGGTCTCTAATTAAATTGGCGCTTTAACGCCGAAACTGGTGTACAATTGCTCCGTTTGTCAAGCCACGCAGGCAAAACCCGAGGGAGCTAGAACGGGAATGCCGACGCGCAACGTTGCGCCATACACTCTAGGAGGAGCTTTCGACATGACGAGTAAACTGGGTTCGGGGAAGTTGTTGTTCGCCTCTATTCTACTGTTGGCTTTCGGTAGCCAATTCGCCGCTGCAAAAACACTCTGTGTGAATCCCGGAGGTACCAAGGGATGCTATTCGACGATCGGCGCCGCAGTAACAGCCGCCACAGCCGGTTCGACCATCAACGTGGCCGCCGGAACTTACAAGGAAGACGTAGTCATTCCCAAGTCGCTTTATTTGATCGGAGCAGGATCGAAAACGACGATTGTGGATGCCACTGGTCTGTCCAATGCCTTCTACGTCGATGGCCTCGATAATCCGAAATTGTCCACTGTGACGATCCAGGGATTTACGGCTGAGAATGCCAACTTTGAGGGCATTTACGCGACCGCCGTCTCCGGCCTTAACGTTTACAACAACCTTGTGACTAACAATGATTTGTCGTTAGATACCAAGAATTCGACCTGCCCGGGCCTGCCGGCATGGGAGACTTCGGAGGGCCTTGACTGCGGCGAAGGTATTCACATCGACGGGACTTCCTATTCGACGGTCGCGAATAACGTCAGTGAAGGAAATGCCGGGGGAATCCTGGTCGCCGATGACACGGGAAAAAGCGAGTACAACGTAATTTCAGGGAACACCTTCAAGGACAATCTTTACGACTGCGGGATGACCCAGCCGTCGCATCCGCCCTACCAAAGCGCCCGAAAGGGCGTGCCTTGGGGCATCTACTACAACACTTTCTACAAAAACACTTCAACCGGAAACGGGACTGCCCTCCCCGGAGCAGGCTCGGGAATTCTTCTCGCCGGTTTCGTGCCGTCCGCGATTGTTGAGGGCACCCAGATCATCAACAATACGCTTACCAACAACGGTCTTCCGGGCGTAGTCTTCCACGGTCACTCGAACGGTGGAACCCCTGGCGTAAACCTTGAAAACACCGTTGTCACCGGCAACACGATTTCGGGCAATGGTGCGGATACCGGGGATGCTGAAACCCCCGGGACGACCGGAATCAATGTTTTCGGCGCCGCCGCTACCTCAACGGCTGCAGCAGCCAACCTGACAGGTGTTCAGATTTACGGAAACACCATCACTAACGAGGCTTACGCGATTGTGGCCAACAACTCTGACAAGACGGTCGCGCACCTCAACAACCTGGACAACACCGGCAAGGTCGGTCTGGACAACCTCGGCAAAGGCACAGTGGACGCAACACAAAACTACTGGGGCTGCGCGGCGGGTCCAACCAATTCGGCCTGCTCGAGCGTATCAGGAAAAGCCACGGTGGATCCTTTCCTCACGGCGAAGGAGTAGCACCTGTTTCAGGACTGACTAGAACCGAATAAACCGTAATGGCGGGGAGCGAAAATCAGCTCCCCGCTTTTGCTTTTGGGGCCCAATTATTTCAAGGACGACTGAAGCGTAAACGAGTCGGGCAGACTTGGTGCGTTCAGCACCAAGCGTTTTCCGGTTGCGCATGGTCCCAGACAGCGTCGAGCGTTTGGGAACAATCACGGCCTTATTTGGCTGGGCAGGCAGATTAATCTCACACGTTGCGCCTGATGGCGGGGGGATCCTTCCGACAGAAAGGCTCTTTGGCGGCACGCGCTGCAGGCCGCATCTTCTTTCATTCCCAGTTGTTGTTTGGATTGACCTGGTAGCGATTTCAACCAGGACGGGCGGAGACGCCCGTCCTGTTTTACTAAACCTACGGCATTTTGAAGGTTTGGTCTACGGTCTTGCTGTCTTTGGCTGCGACCGTGATCTTCTGGTCCTTTTCGCCAAGTTTTTCCTGCACGAACCCGATGGTGTAAGTGCCCGGCGGCAGGCCCTTGATCTCATACTTGCCGTCCGGCCCCGTGACCGCATAGAACGGGTTCTTTACCACATTGATATACATCCGCATCCAGGGGTGAATGTTGCACTTCACCGGCAGCATGATTTCTTCGCGGGCGAAGTTCTTTTCGATGGGAGTGCCATTCGGCGGCTGGGTCATGTTCCATTCGCGATTGTTTTGCGGAGTGGGGTGAATATTATGGGTGGTCGGGTCGTCGTTCTTGACCTCGATATTCTGACCGACCATCACGCCTAACACGTGCGGGTGATACTTGCAGCCCTGCTGGTCGATGGTGACGGCGTCCTTGGGAGCGTCAAAGTTACCGCTCAGGCCGTCTTTCACATAAACGAACACGTTGGCCAGATCCCCGTTGTCTACGACGTAAGTCTCGACCGTGTTAGTGCCTTTACAGGCGGGATCCTGGCTCATGTCAATCTTCGAAGGCTTGGGAGCTGTGCCATCAAGTTTCACTGTACCGCTGATTGAAGCTGCGTTGGGATCCGCGGCCCGAGCTCTGAGGTGCCAGAGTCCGAGAATACAGAGCACGCCAAACATTGCCACAAATGTTTTTTTATTCATGTTCACGATGTCGCCTTTCGTTTGGGATCATTTAATTTGATTTGACAGTTCGACGGCTAGAGCAGCAGTGATCATAATCGATAGGTACTTGGGGCCTCCTGTTAACTCATCTTACCTTGCGCTCGGGCTTAGGGTAAGCGATTGCGCTCTCAGGAGGCGGACTAAAACAAGAACGGGCAAAGCATAACACGAAAGGAGATTGGCTTGGCAAGTCCCTTAGCGATCAGTGGTGGGTCAGTTTAGTCTGGAAACTGACCCACGATTCACTGATCATTGAGCCGGTGCCGCTGGTGCAGGGGCGCTGGGCGGAGTCTGATCTGCTGCCATAAGATGCTTCTTACTGCTCAAGGTGCGGATGAAATGGACTACGTCCCACATCTGATCGGGTTTCATGGAGTCTGTGAATGAGGGCATCGGAGTGCCGTCCAGGCCAGTCATCAAATCACGGAACATTTCCCGATTCGTATCTCCGCACTTGAACTCTCGTCCGCTGGTGAAGTCAAAAGGCACGATGGGATAGCCCTTGCTATCGGTAAGGGTTGAAGCCGACGGACCATTGCCCCGCCCGTCTTTGCCGTGACAGGACCAGCAGTTATTACTCTGGAAGAGGTCTGCGCCGCGCTTTATGCTGTCGGGCGTATCTGGCGTCTCAGGAGGAATAGTGACGGCTGGATCTGGCTTCTCATCTTTGAACCGCGGAGAGAAACTCTTGACGTACGCCACCAGGTCAACGCGATCCTGTCGGACCAACGGCCTCCATGCAGGCATTCCGCTCGCATGCATACCGCGGCCGATAGTGTCGAACAGGTCGCTGTCCAACGGCAGACTTCCGCTGGGAGTGGACCGGCACTTGTATACGCCTTTGGTAAAGTCACGGGGTTTGGGATCTAAATAAGGAGCGCTCTCGCCCGTTCCGTCACCGAACTGACCGTGGCAGAAAATGCAGTAGCGCTGGTAGAGAAATTTGCCGTGCTCGGCGTTGCCTACCAAATTCCCGACGCGAGTCTCTTGCCCGAAAGCAACTAGACTCGACAGGAGGACAAAGAAGGCCGCGCTACCGGCCAAACCGATTTTGATGCGCATGATACCGTTCTCCCCTCTCTTAGAAATCAAAATCGAACCCCATCAGATAGCTGTCGTTGATGCCAGCTTTGCCCGAGAGCGTCGGGACGCCTTGATTGATGATGCGGCTGTACTCTTGTACCCAGGCCAAGCCGGCTCGAGGGTTCATGATCGGATAATAGCGATAACCAATGCTCCAGGTATCGAGATCACCGAGATTGCCTTTGATCGCAGGATTAGCCTGCTTCGCCATTTCAACCAGTTCGTATTTGCCCATCAGGATAAAGCGGGGATTGTAGTTGTAATGAGCTTCCACGAACCCACCGTTCCAGGATGGCCCGATCGCTCCCGGGGGCAATAACGTGGGCTGATTAGACGGTAAGGCGTTGCCCAGGAAAACGTTGTCGTGTCCGTGCTCATAGAAAGTTTGGAAATCGAACTTTTTCACGTACCACTGCCCATACGCGCCCACGCGATAAAAGCCCTTATCTCCCTGGCCCGTGCCAGGGATTGGATTGCCGCCGATGGTTTGGTAGTACGTTGGGGATTCGCCGACAAAAGTGTAGACGCCTAACCGTTGCAAGCCCACTCCCGGTATGTCGAAACTTTGATTGAAGTTCGCGTAGACGTCATAGGCCTGGCTTGCCTGCAAACCGGTCGCACCATTGCTGTTGTTGACGACGGCGACGGAATAGCGCGTGTGATCGTCGGGCGTGTGACCCGAAACCTCAACCCCAAGCTGGATATTGCCAAGGCCAGTAAAAAAATTGTTATCGCCAGGGGGAGTGAAAAAGTAGTTGTAGTAGAAGAATCCCGTATTGTTCAGCCACAACGTGCGCTCCTGTGAAATGGGCTCATCCAGTTCAAATCTCCCGAACTTGACGTTGAGCCAGTGCGATTTGAACAGATTGTCAAAACGCGCCCACGCTTGGGATAGACCAGCCCCCGAGTTCGAGAAATACGGCTGAACAAAGAACGAAATATTTTTGGAGAGTGTGCCGGCTGTAACGACATCGATGCCGCCGACATCGAAACCCGATTGAGTAACAGTGGACTGCACCAAGCCGCTGCCGGCGTTGCCCGGAACCATGTCCACCGCAGCGCGATCATTGCTCTCCCGGTGCCATGTGGGGGTCACACGAAACATAATCGGCCAATAGCCCGGCTGCTGATAGATGGGAGAGTCGCGGTCGTTGCCTAACTGATATCCGTTGTCTTTGAAGGTCTGGCCGAAGTTGTTTAGCATGGGCCAAGCTTCATGACAGGCCGAGCACGGAAGACCGTACTTACGCGCGAAAGCAGGAATGGCATGCGCAGGCGCGGCAAGTGCCAATAACGCTGCCCCCAACAACAACTGCGCGCCAACCTTTTTCACAACCCCAATTTCCATGTCGTTCTCCTTAAGGTTTCGGCTCTATGAAGTTTCGGGATGCGCAATTCCTACTGGCCGCGCCAAATAGCAAGCGCCAACGATGCCGCCAATAGGTAGCAAAGTCCCGAACGTGCTGCTTCGATGACAATCCACTACAGGGTGGTATGTCCGTGATTACTTAAATCAACGTCATCTTCTTGCAGTGCAATAAGCGCGCGAACCTCTTTCGCCCAGCATGGTACCGTCGCCGCGGTCATACGGCTCGGGTTTTTCTTTCCAAAATTCAAATCGCCCTAGGCTGCTTGGCATCTCGCGCGCACCTAGAATAAAAGCACAATTCCGCGCTGGCTTGTGTTGACAATCTAGGAACCCGGTTAACAAACTAGTTCCCCACAGCACAGTCAGGAAGCGACGGCTCGCAGTAGTCAAGAAAGAGTCGGGGAAGATTCGGAGCGCGAGCGGTGGCGCGAATTAAGCCATCAGTTTTGCGGGAAACGAAGACAAAGCACGTATTTGCGAAGCCGGGTCGATGGATAACTTGATCGGCCAGTCGGGCGTAGAAAACTCTGACCCAATCACGTTGGCTTCTTTCGATGGACCGTCACGCAATTTCTTACTCTAATCTCAAGGCGGTTTTTCAAATACAATCGTCGGTATGAGAACGATCGCCCTCGAAGAACACTTTGTTACTACCAATTTCCTGAAAGCGACGGGCACATACGGCACTGACGCGCATCCACGACTCCAGGTGATGCAGGCCCAGCTACTCGACCTCGGCCCGGGGCGCATCGCTTCGATGGACGAGGCCGGGCTCGATCTGCAGGTCCTTTCACTAACTACCCAAGTCGACAGCCTGCAGGCCGCGACCGCGACCGCGGTGCTTCACGATGTGAATGATGAACTGGCTGCGGCTGTGCGCGCTCACCCCAGCCGTTTCGCCGGCTTCGCGGCGCTGAACACAAGGGATCCCGCAGGCGCAGCCAAGGAATTCGAACGCTGCGTCAATAGTTTGGGTTTCAAGGGTGCGCTACTTTCCGGAACTACTGACGGCGAGTTTCTCGATCAGCCTAAATTCATTCCTATCTTCGAAGCTGCGAACGCACTTGGCGTCCCCATTTACCTGCATCCCGCGCCTCCTCCGAAAGCGGTTAAAGACGTCTATTTCTCCGGGCTTCCGGGGGACACTGGTTTTGTTCTCTCGATCGCCGGCTGGGGCTGGCACACGGAGACCGGACTGCACAGCCTGCGCCTGATCGTCTCTGGACTCTTCGATCGCTTCCCGGAACTGCAGGTCATTATCGGCCACATGGGCGAAGGTGTGCCTTACGCGCTCGCCCGTTCAAACCACTTGCTGACCTCCGTGGCCCGGAACCTCAAACTTTCCGTCGCGGAATACTTCCATCAAAACCTCCATGTCACCACCAGCGGCTATTTCACCTTGCCGCCATTCCAATGCGCGTACGATGTCGTGGGAATCGACCGCCTGATGTACTCGGTCGACTATCCCTTTAGCACTAATACGCAAGGACGGGGTTTTCTCGATTCTCTCAAAATCAGCGATGCCGATAAGGCCAAGCTCACGCACACGAATGCCGAGGCTCTGCTCAAGCTCTGACGGGCAAAATTCCGGTTTTGAATGTGGGAAATTGCCAAATCATAAGCGCACTTTCGCAAACTGCGGTAAACTGCTTGCCGCAGACTTTCGGTTCCTTGTATAACGTCTCAAGCCAAATCGGCTGGCGGTTCTGGTCCCTCGGACCACATTTTCCGTTTTCAAAACTCAGGAGATCTCGATGCGTGTTTTAAGCTTGGCGATTGTAGCCGTTCCGCTTTGCCTCGCACTCGGCGTCGTTCGCGCCCATACCCAGACCACGCCCTCATCGCAAGACAAGCCCTCATCCCAGAGCACGACTGCGCCACAAAGCGCGCCCGCAACCCAAACCAAATCCTCAATATGGGTAACCAAGCCAAAGCCACCGGTTGTGCCCCCGCCACCTCCCAAGCTGGAGCACTTCGATATCAGCCAGATCGATAAGACGCTCGATCCCTGCCAGGACTTCTATCAATACGCCTGCAGCAAGTGGAACGCCGCCAATCCGATTCCGGAGGACCAAGTATCTTGGGGAACCGGCAGCGGATTGCGTTACTGGAATGAGAGTATTTTGCGCGACGCCATGCTGAAGGCAGCAGCGGAGACCGGCAACCGCCCCGACTACGAGCAGAAGATCGGGGACTACTGGGCGGCCTGCATGGACGAACTAACGATAGAAGGGACGCCACCAACAAGGGCCTTGGCAGCGGGTTTGGCGTACATCGATCGCATGAAGCGCAAGTCGGACCTTGCCGACCAGGTGGCGCATATTCACTTGGCCGTTCCGGGCGCGTGGCAAGGTGACGATAATCAGACGCGGGCGGCGCTACTGGGTTTCGGCCAACAACAAACTTATGACGACGCAAGTAAAGTCGTAGCCTCTATTGATCAGGGCGGATTGGGATTGCCCAACCGTGACTTTTATTTGAAGGACGATGACAAGTCGAAGGAGATCCTCGGCAAGTACGAGGCTCATGTCGGCGAAATGCTCGTGCTTGGAATTTCGTCGGAAGACGCCGACCAAGGCGCCGCCGACGCGAAGACGGTCCTTGCGATCGAAACCGCCTTGGCGCAAGCACAAATGGACAACGTCGCGCGTCGTGACCCGAAGAATCTGAACAACAAGCTGAGTTTGAAACAGGTGCAGGAATTGACTCCCTCGTTCAATTGGAAGGCCTACCTGGAGATTGTTAAAGCTCCACCATCTTCTCCTTACTACTTGGTGAGTTCGCCCCAATTTTTTCGCAGCCTCGAAACGGTCATTCAACAGTATTCCGTCGATGATTGGAAACTGTACTTGAGCTGGCAGCTGATCCATGGTTCCGCGCCCTATCTGAACAGACCGGTCGCCGACAACAACTGGGATTTTTATGCACACACATTGCTGGGAGCAAAACAACAGTTGCCCCGTTGGCGCCGCTGCGTGCGAGCTGCCGACCGCGATCTTGGAATGGCTCTGGGACAGGCGTACGTAGCCGCAGCCTTCCCCCCAGAGAGCAAACAGCGCACGGTTGACATGGTGCATGACGTCGAGGGGGCGCTGGACCGAGACATATCCCAGGTTGACTGGATGCAGCCGCCTACCAAGGCACAGGCGAAAATCAAGTTGCACGCGATCGAGGACAAAATCGGATATCCCGACCACTGGCGGGATTACTCCTCGCTAAAAATCACTCCCAGAAGCTACCTCGAGAATGTTCATGAGGCCACTGCCTTCGAATTTCATCGCCAACTCAACAAAATCGGCAAGCCCGTTGATCGCTCGGAATGGACCATGACGCCTCCGACCATCAACGCCTACTACGATCCGCAATTGAATACCATCAACTTCCCCGCCGGTATTTTGCAGCCGCCCTACTTCGACAGCGCAATGGAAGACGAGGTGAACTACGGCGCCATCGGCATGGTGATCGGACACGAAATCACGCATGGCTTTGACGATCAAGGCCGCAAGTTCGATGCCAAGGGAAATCTGCGCGACTGGTGGACCCCCGAGGACGCAAAAGCTTACGACCAGCGGGCCCAATGCATCGCCGACCAATACACCGAGGAGATTCCAGAGGCCGGTGTCAAGCAGAACGGACACTTGACCCAGGGCGAGGACACAGCCGATAACGGCGGGCTACGATTGGCCTTGATGGCGGCAGACAAAAAACTGCAGTCGGAAAGCAAGTCGCTGGACGCCCAGGAACCCGATGGCTGGACCCCACGGCAGAAGTTCTTTCTCTCTTTCGCCTACTCGTGGTGTGAGCAGGTTCGTCCCGAATATATGCGAACAATCGTGCTTACCAACCCCCACAGCATTCCGAAATACCGGGTGAACAACGTGGTCTCCAATATGCCCGAATTTCAGCAAGCGTTTTCCTGCAAGCAAGGCTCACCGATGGTGCGAGCGAATCAGTGCCGGGTCTGGTGAGACGTTCTTGAACATTCTGGAGAGACGGGTCACGCTGGGTTGCAGAAATCAATAAACAGTTCTGCAAGAAACCTAGGAGTCTCGGACCTCTTGAAACGTGGTCCGCAAAACTCTTCCATGCCCAAGACGACTCGGCAATGGATTTTCGCAAAGCCGCTCGAAAACGGCAAACTCGGCCCCTATCACTTTGAGCTTCGAGACGTCACCCTGCCCGAACTGAAAGATGGCGAGGCGCTGGTCCGAGTGAAGCTGATCAACATTCATTCCAACACGCGCATGCGCATGGCCACCCAGGCTATTCCTATTGGCGAAACCGACGCGGCAAACTATGCATGTGCGGAAGTCATCGAGTCGCGCACTCCGACGTTTGAAAAAGGCGACACGATCACCTGCCAGACGGGCTGGCAAGAGTATCAGGTCGTCAGCACGGAAGCGGGCGCCGCAGGATTTGGAGTCGCAAGCGAACTTATCAAGGCTCTGAACGGAACGAACTCACCATGGACCTACAAGTTCCGTCCGGCCATGGTGAAGATGTGGCCTGCAGAAGTGCTTATGGACGTGTTCGGAAGCTCGGGAATGACGGCATATTTCGGGACGAGTGAGTGCGGTCCGCTTATGCCGTCGGATCGGGTCGCGGTCGCCGCAGCAACTGGGTCGGTCGGCTCCATCGTCGCGCAACTCGCTAAAGCCGCTGGCTGCTATGTCGTCGGATTTGCTGGCGGTTTAGAGCGGTGCGGCTGGGTGGTAGAAAATCTCGGGATCGACCGGTGCATCGACTATCGTGCTGCCAACTTTACGGATCAACTCAAGGACGCCTTCCCCAACGGCATCGATGTCTTCTCGGATGGCGTTGGTGGCTCTCTCACTGAAACCGTCGTGAACCAGATCAAGCAGAGCGGACGGTTATTCTCCTATGGAGGAGTGGTATCGTTCTATGCGGATGAGTTGATGCCTGAGAGCCAGCCCTTTAGCGTTCGCAATCGGCCCTTCGACATCCGCAAGTCCTTTGGCATTTCGGATAAAGTTGAGGCACTGCTCGAGCAGAAGAACATCAGGACAGAGGCTTTCAGGCTCCATCTTTTCTATCACGAGCGGCTGAAGGCGGAGGACGACCTTTCGCAGTTAATGCTTGCCGGCAAGTTGAAGCCGATTCACAATGTCGTCGAGGGTTTCGAGAACCTGCCCGAAGCCATTACCGGTCTTTATCAAAATCGTCGCCCCGGCAAGCTGCAGGTTCGCTTCTAGACAACTTAGCAAAGAGCCGCTGATCGCCTGGGACTATTGCCCAAGTTAGCGACTCCTCACGGATGGCATTTTATTTCGATGCGGAGAAGAGTAGGACCGCTCGTATTCTCGTTATTCTCGACGATTTCCATCGAGCGCATCGGTTCCGGCTCCGACCACCGTATTTTCCATACGCCCGGGTGAACTGGTGTGGTTACGCTTGGCTGGTCCTGAACGCTACCGTCCGGCTTATGAAAACGAAGGTGGGATGTCTTGCCGCCCGTATCCCAGGTTAGAAAGAAACTTGGCCAGCGGTGATGGTGCATGGGGACGACCGTCCCCGACGGCGGGTTCGGGATTTCAAGTACCCGGACAAATGCGTTTTCGAAAAGAACTTTGTGATTGGCGGGCGCGACCTCTACGGCGTCATAGCCGTCTGGGTATTGCGATTTATCTTGTCCATAGAGGTAAAATGCCCCCGCGGACATCAGAAGAGAAACCGCGATTATACCGCCGATCAATCCTCGTCGTGTTGGATGGAGCAGCCTTTTCGGTAGGTTCATGCTGCGAAGTATAACGATTTTCTTACGGAATCGGAAGCGGGTATCAGCGCCTCCAGTTACGGGTTCCTTCCGCTCATTTGCCAAGGGCGAACATGTCGCCATTGTTCAGAGTGTAGATCTTTCCGTCCCGGCCAATTGAAACGGGAGTGTAAGCTGCGTCCGTTGCCTTCTGCAGGAAAATTTTTCCTTTTACTGTCCCGCCCTGTTTGATCACGTACAAGTTTCCGTCCTCACTGTCACCGTAAACGTTCCCATCCTCATCGACGGCGGGCGCATTGACGCACCACTCAAAATTGTCGGCGCTTTTGTAGCTCCACTCGGGGATCAAGTCGGCACTCAACTGAGTTATGTAATAAGGCCCGTTAGTGTCGTAATGGTTGTTCTTCGTGATTATCGAATATGTTCCATCGTGAACGTAAATGGCGGGGGTTTCATCCCAACCGAAATTGTAGAAGGTCAAATACTGCCCAGAGGCGTTGAACTTCAGCATGTAGCCCCGGACGTCATCCCCACCCAAAACGCCGAGCAGGAGACTGCCATCCGGAAGAACGACTGGGCTCGCGGAGGAGGCATCGTAGACCTCAGCCGTAATCTTGTCCTTGCCCAGATTCGTCAAGGACGTGTGCCACTTCGCCGTCAGATCGGAGTTCACCGCGACCATGTATGCGTCGTATGGATTGAAGTGCGCAACGCTCGCGATGTAAATCGTCGTGCCGTCCGCAGAAACTGCCGGCGAGACATTGATCCCGGGGCGCTGCGAACCATCCGACGTTGTTTTCGCCGTCAGCTTCGAGTAGCTGACCTTCTGTATGACCCCATCTGGAGTAATCTTCACCAGCCACGAGTTGATTACATTCGCGCTCCAGGGATTCTGGGCGTTCAAATCGATGACGTTGTAGTAAACGTTTCCCAGCGGGTCGATGGTTAGCGGTCCCGACACAAATCGGTTAGGATCGACGGTGGAAAATGGATTGAAGTGGGCGATCGTTTTTCCGTTTGTCTCGGCAATTTTGTAGACCGTGCCCCCCGATCCCGGAACAAACACGTTTCCGTTCCAGAGAGCTCCGTGGAACACCGGTTCCCAACCCCAGAGACCGTCTTTTAGGTGGCCGCCTGCATCCGTATTCGGCTCGGGCTTCCAATCCGATTGGAAATTCCAGACTTCTGTGAGTTTCCCGTCTTTCCAGGTAAAGGCCCGCTCGTTCCAGATTTCAGTGTTCCAATCGTCCGGTCCGCAGGGATAAGGCTGTCCTGAACCCGGCGGATCGCAAGAAACGTACTTTCCGGTCTTGTATTCCAGAAAGACAGAATCCCCATCCACCAGCGGCACTTGATAGTGCGCGAGCAAATGCCCTGACTCT
>JBEKGG010000025.1:0-26370 GCA_050012915.1 Terriglobales bacterium
TTCTTTGCCATCGGATTCGAGACTACGGCGCCGTCGACTGCGTTGACCCTGGTTCGAGCGAAAGCTCAAAGCATTCACAATTTTTCCGTGTTCTGCAATCACGTGACGATTATCCCCGCGATCCGGGCCATTCTGGATTCTCCCGACATGCGCATCGACGCATTCATCGGCCCTGGACACGTATCCACGGTCATTGGTTGCCGTCCGTATGAATGGATTGCGAAGAACGAAAACAAGCCAGTCGCTGTCTCCGGCTTCGAACCGTTGGACATTTTGCAGTCCATCGTTATGGTTCTACGACAACTGAAAGCAGACGAGGCCAAGATTGAGAACCAATACAAGCGGGTGGTGCCTTGGGAAGGAAATCACGCCGCGCTGCGGGCGATGGCGGACGTTTTCGAGTTGCGTCCATATTTCGAGTGGCGAGGACTAGGTTTCATCTCTCAGTCAGCTCTGCGCATCCGGGAAAGTTACGCAGAATGGGATGCGGAACAACGTTTCCACGTTCCCGGAGTGCGGGTGACCGATCCCAAGGCCGCGCAGTGCGGAGAGGTATTGAAAGGTGTACTCAAGCCGCATCAGTGCAAACTTTTTGGCAAGGAGTGTACGCCCGAACATCCGATTGGCGCACTCATGGTTTCATCAGAGGGGTCATGCGCAGCGTACTTCAATTACGAACACCGCAAAACGGCAATGGTGATCAGCATCGCATCAGTTGCGTGAGTGTTGCAGGCGACGGAACTCCGGTTCTCGCGAGTTCTCCGCCGATCCGCTTCCGCGAACCGCAAATCGAGATGGCGCACGGAGCCGGAGGCAAGGCCAGCCGCAGGTTAGTCGAAGGCCTTTTTGCGCCGCTTCTTTTCGCATCCTCTTCAGAACCTTTGGGAGACGCGGCCTATCTTGATTTTAATGGGACTCGTATCGCGATCACCACTGACAGTTTTGTAGTCAAGCCTCTGAGTTTCCCTGGAGGCTCCATCGGAGAACTGGCGGTGAATGGAACCGTCAACGACCTGGCAGTTTCGGGAGCGAAGGCCGAAGCCATGGTCGTCACTTATGTGCTGGAAGCCGGCCTGCCTACACCTGTGCTTGAGGCCGAGGTCCGCGCCATGGGAAATGCGGCGCGCAGAGCCGGGGTGACGATCGCGGGGGGGGACACGAAAGTTGTCGAGCACGGCAAAGCGGACTCGATGTACATCACGACCACCGGAATTGGACGCCCTCTGCATGGGTTGAAAATCGATGCACGATCAGTGCGTGCTGGCGACAAAATTCTGCTCTCAGGCCCGATTGGCGATCATGGGATCACCATTCTGCTGGCGCGTGGCGAACTGGATCTTGAAGCCGACCTTCATTCAGATACACGCTCGGTATTTCCTCTAGTTGAAGCTTTGGTAAAAGCGGCGGGTCCTGGCGTCCGCTGGATGCGTGACCCGACGCGCGGCGGCGTAGCGACATCGCTCAACGAGTTGGCTCGCGATTGCGGCTTGGGAATTGCGCTCATAGAAGAAATGATTCCAGTCCGGGACGCGGTTCGCGGCGCTTGCGAACTACTGGGGTTGGACCCGTTACACATTGCGAACGAAGGTCAGTTCCTTGCGGTGGTGGCGCCGGAATACGCGAACGCGGCGCTGAATGCTTTGAACATGGCGCGTGGAGGCCAGGACGCACAGATGATCGGGGAAGTGCGTGAGCAGCCATCTGGAGCCGTTTTGGTGACGACGCGTTACGGCGGCAGCAGGATTATCGATATGCTGGTCGGCGATCCACTCCCGCGGATCTGTTGAGGCAAAGTTTCGGCAATCGTGCCATGGCGATAACTGATGGAATGGCAACTCGAGCGGCGACTCAAATAGAAGAACGCCTGCTCGCACGAAATCAGATTGTCGAAGATTTTTTTTCTCGAGAGGCATTTCGGCTGGCTGAAGCTTGCCGGTCGATGTCCGAGCGTTTTCTTCAGGGAGGTCGCCTGCTTGCATTCGGACGTGGTCCCTACGCTACTGATGCCCAACATGTTTCGGTCGAGTTTGTTCATCCCGTGATCGTTGGCAAGCGTGCGCTTCCTGCGCTGGATATTTCGATTCAATTCCGGCCCTGGTTGGAAACGATTCTTCATCCCGAAGATATTGTGATGGGGTTTGGACCGCCCGAAGGAGACGACGAAGTTCGATCCGCCCTGGAGTTTGCACATGCGCGAAACGCGCTCACTTTCGCTCTTCCCGGTGTCGAGGGTTCCTATGCTGTCGAAGCTTTTACCGACGATCCTTTCATTCACCAGGAGATGATTGAGATCCTTTACCACACGCTGTGGGAGACGGTACACGTCTTTTTAGAACATCGCGAACTCGGTCACGAAGTGGGAGCGGCCGGATTTTTGTATCCTTTCCTTGGACAGGAAAAACAGGAGACTGGCGACTTGATCTCGGAAGTCGCGGCCTCGATCCGGCTGAAGGTTCAAGATGATTCGCAGTTGCGCGCTCAAGTGGCCGGTGAGCAAGCAGAGCAGATCAGCAGCGCCGCGCTCGCGATTCATGATCGCGTGTTGAAGGGCGGCAAACTCATTCTCTTCGGCAATGGCGGCTCGGCGACCGACGCGAATGATTGGGCCATTGACTGCGTGCTTCCCCCCGCGGGCTACCGTCCCGTTCCCGCAGTCTCACTTTCGCTGGAGCCAGCGAATATCAGCGCGATTGCGAACGATGTCGGCACCGACGTCATTTTCCTTCGCCAACTTATCGCGCATGGTCGTCCCGAAGATGTGGCGATTGGAATTTCGACCAGTGGCGGATCGCGCAACATCATCATGGCGCTGGAAGAAGCTCGGAAGCGAAATATGCTGACCGTCGCTCTGCTGGGTTACGACGGCGGCGAGATCAAGCGGCGCCAACTCGCGGACTTCCCCATCGTCGTCCAATGCGACTACATACCGCGCATCCAGGAAGTGCAAGCCTCGATCTACCACATTATTCGCGAAACCTTGGAGGTGCTGCACCGTGGCCAAGCTTGAGCTCTTCGGCACCGCGCGATGCCCGCACACACAAGAAATGCGCGAATGGTTGGAGTGGAAACGCTCTGCCTTCGTTGAATACGACGTCGAGGCCGATCCTGCGGCCCGTCAACGCATGCGTGCGTTAGCGTCGGGACAACGTAGCGTGCCCGTGCTGGTCGAAGACGGCAAGGTGGTTCAAATCGGCTGGCAAGGCCGCAGCTGCATGGTGGACGCGGAATAATCATGGCCAGTGCCTGCTCGATTCGAGTTCGCGGCGTGGTGCAAGGCGTTGGATTCCGCCCATTCGTTTATCGTCTCGCCCGCGAAAATACACTCGCAGGGTGGGTGCTGAACGGCGCGGAAGGCGTTGAGATTTACCTAGAAGGGGCGGAGCCGGGGCTGCAAGCTTTCGTTCACGATCTGAAGATGCAACCTCCCCCGGCAGCCAACATCGCGGACATCGAGGTCCATCCCGCAGCGCCAGTTGGCCTGAATGAATTCACCATTCGTGAGAGCCAACGACGGGATCGACCTACGGTTCGCATTTCGCCCGACCTCCCCGTCTGCGATGCTTGCCTGAAAGAACTATTTGATCCAGCGGACGCGCGCTACTGGTATCCCTATATCAATTGCACGAACTGCGGTCCCCGCTACACTGTCGTCCTCAGTCTTCCCTACGATCGGCCTAATACTACGATGAAGCATTGGCCGTTGTGCGAATACTGTGAGGCGGAGTATCAAAATCCTGGTAATCGCCGTTTTCATGCCCAGCCAGTTGCATGTCCGGCTTGCGGACCAACCTATTACCTTCGCCGCAACAACGAGATCATCCATGGAAGTGAAGAGAGTATTCGCGAGGCGGCTCAACTGCTGAATGGCGGCAGCATGGTCGCGGTAAAAGGACTGGGCGGATACCATCTCGCTTGCGATGCTCGAAATCCCGCGTCTGTAACGGCTTTGCGCGACCGCAAATATCGCAAGGAAAAACCGTTCGCGCTCATGGCGAAAGATCTCCAAGTTGCCCGCAGCTTGGTCGAGCTTTCACCGGAAGCAGAAGCGCTGCTGATGTCAAGTGCGCGGCCGATCGTGCTTGCGCCGATGAGGGCGAACCTTAGCGGAGTCGCTCCGGAAAATAATGAACTCGGAGTGATGCTACCCTACACGCCTTTGCACCATTTGCTTTTTGCGGCGGGCGCGCCAGAAGTACTGGTAATGACCAGCGCAAACCGTTCGAGTGAACCGATCGCCTATGAAGATGAAGAAGCGCTTGACCGCCTGTCTGGAATTGCCGATGCGTTCTTGATCGGAGAGCGTCCGATTGCGCGGCGAGTTGACGACTCGGTGGCCCGAGTCGGAGGGTTTGGCCCAGCTATCCTGCGTCGGGCTCGCGGCTATGCTCCGGGTGCGGTCGCGGCGATCCCAAGCGAGCGCCCCATTCTCGCAGTAGGCGCAGACTTGAAAAATGCAATCACATTAGTCGTGGACGGCCAGGCATTCGTCAGTCAGCACATCGGAGACCTTGGGCATTACGAATCACTGCGCGCATTTCAAGAGACTATTCAGGACTTAATCTCGATGTATGAAGTGCGCCCGGAGGAATTGCTTGTCGCGCATGATTCTCATCCGCAGTACGTTTCCACGGCGCACGCTTTGGGACTTGGAATTCCACAGTCGCTCGCTGTTCAGCATCATCGTGCGCATATTGCTTCGGTGCTAGCAGAGCGCGGGGCATGGGACACGCGGGTTGTGGGAGTAAGTTTCGATGGCACGGGTTATGGCGACGACGGCGGCATTTGGGGCGGCGAGATTTTCGTTGGGAGCGTTAAAGCAGGGTTTGAGCGAATTGCTCATTTACGCACTGCTTCGCTGCCGGGCGGCGACGCCGCCGCGGAGCATCCGGTTCAAGCTGCGGCTGGGTTTCTGGCGCAACTTGATGGTCTGCCCGATCTCACCGGCGCGCCCTTCGGCTTCCCAAAGCGCTACGAAAACGCGCAGGAACTAATCCAGAAAAACGTGCGCAGCTTCGCCACGACTTCGGTCGGGCGACTCTTTGATACGGTGGCGGCACTTCTCGGCTTTACACGCGAGATCACGTTTGAAGGACAGGCGGCTATGTGGGTGGAACAACTCGCCCGCGGTGCGCAGCTGACGGAACCGTATCCGTTTCCATTGATCGGCGAAGAATTAGATTTTCGGCCATTACTTCAATCCGTAATTCGAGACAGGCTCCGTGGGCAGGTGCTTGCGGAAATCGCTCGCGCTTTCCAGCGCGGCCTGGCTGAAGGCCTGCGGGACGCCCTAGTCGACATATGCAGAACCCAAAATCTCAGCATCTTGGCTCTTTCCGGCGGCGTTTTCCAGAACGAACTCCTGCTCGAGGATTTGAGGTCTTTGCTTGAAAAAGAAGCTTTGCAGATCTGGATGAATCACGCCGTCCCCGCGAACGATGGCGGGATCAGTCTGGGGCAAGCCGCGATCGCGGCGTTTTGCCAGCTCGAACAGCAGTGCAAGAACTAATTATGCACGAACTATCCATCGCGATGAGCATCGTGGAAATGGCGCAGGAAGAGTCCGAGCAGCGTGGCTGCTTTCAAGTCAGCGCCGTCCACCTGAAGCTCGGAGCGTTATCCGGCGTTGTGAAAGAGGCACTCCTGTCCGCTTATGAAATGGCGTGCGACGACACTCCGCTGAAAGGGTCACGTCTCATCATCGAAGAGGTTTCTGTTGTCGTTTTCTGTCCCAACTGCCAGGTTCGGCGCCCGCTGAGTTCCGTACAATTATTTTGTTGCGCGGAATGCGGCACCCCCACCTCCGAGATTGTGCAAGGGAAGGAAATCGAAGTCGTCGCATTGGAGATGGAAGAATGGGTTCACAACCCCGCTTAGTCGAAGTCAGAAAAAACGTTCTGAAACAGAATGATCTCGCGGCCCGCGCGCTTCGCGAAGAATTCCGCGCGGCCGGAGTATTTGTCGTGAGTCTGGTGTCGAGTCCAGGCTCGGGTAAGACTGCGTTCCTAGAGAGAACGCTCACCGAGCTACGTCGAGAGTATCGCGTCGCTGCGCTGGTCGGCGATCTCGCGACGGAAAATGACGCAGTCCGCCTGGCGCGCAGCCAGGTTCCGGTCAAACAAATCACAACCGGCACGTTGTGTCATCTCGAAGCCGCCATGGTCCAACACGCGCTCGGGGGATGGGATCTCAACCAGTTGGATTTTCTTTTCATCGAGAATGTTGGGAACCTGGTCTGCCCTTCGTCCTACGATTTGGGCGAAAATCTGCGGCTGGTGCTGATCTCCGTCACCGAGGGCGAAGATAAACCGCTCAAGTACCCCACGATTTTCAACAGCGCTGACGTGGCCGTGGTCACGAAGATGGATCTGGCCCCCGCAGTCGAATTCGACTGGGATTCCGCATACCGAAATATTCAAGCAGTTCGCCCGGGCATGCGGGTTCTAAAAGTTTCCGCCAAGACCGGCGATGGAATGCAGGAATACTTATCCTATCTGATGGCTCGCCTTGACGAGTCGCGCGCCGCGGCTGCAATCTAGATTCGGAAACGCACTCGATGATCACTCTCCTCTCTATCATCGCCGTAGGGTTTTTTCTCGGTATGCGCCACGCAACCGATCCCGACCACGTCATCGCTGTGACCACGATCGTCAGCCACCAGCGCAACCTTCTGAAAGCGGCGATGACCGGCATCTTTTGGGGCATTGGCCACACTCTCACGATTTTCGCGGTCGGCACTGTCATCATTCTTTTTGATGTGGTGATTCCCGCGAGGATCGGGCTCTCCATGGAACTGTCCGTGGGACTGATGTTGATTGTCCTCGGCGCGATGAATATTGTGAGCTTCCTGCGCTCGGCGCGTTCGATTTCTCAGCCTAACCAGGACGGCGACGTCATTCATCGCCATCCTCATAGCCACGGGGACTACATACACAGCCACACGCATGGTCACTCTCAGGAAACACATGCGCATGGGGCGCAGCAAACGCCGCTCACCTGGCTCGATCGATTATTCGGCAGGATCGGGCTCTATCAACAGCTACGTCCATTGGTCGTGGGAATTGTTCATGGCCTCGCCGGGTCTGCTGCGGTCGCATTGCTGATCCTCACAACCATTCGAAATCCGCGCTGGGCAATTGTTTACCTGCTGGTTTTTGGAGCGGGCACGGTCGGCGGGATGATGCTGATCACGATGAGCATCGCCTCCGCGTTCAACTTCTTTGGAAAAAGGCACGAGAAGTTTTCGCAGCGACTAGGGCTGGCTTCAGGCTTAGTGAGTTTGGCCTTCGGAGTGGCGTTAGCGTATCAGATTGGCGTGGCGAATGGCCTTTTTACCGGCCATCCGCAATGGACTCCGCGGTAGATAAGATCTATGCCGTAGCGTCCGGGTTGGATATGATTGATTTGCTCGCAACGGTGAAGGAGTTCACCGCTAACCGCTGATCCCACCTTTCGCCGGGACAGATGATGACTCCTGACAGGGCTTCTGTCGGAGTCGTTCCGGCATAATCCCCAAAACTTAGACATTCGGAGTTGCCTGCGGATATTTGCCAAGTCATTCTTCATGCCAAACGCGTGTTGAAGAGACAGGCAGATCAACGCGACAGCGAATTGAGAAATGAGAGCGATCGGAGCACGTATTCGGCAGAGTAATTGACTTCTGCTATTTATGCGCCACATAATCGTCGTTGTTGGGTGTTGGAGTTCACCCTTAACCGCCCCGCCTCATGGGGAAGATGACTCCTACCAGAGGATTCTCTCGGCGGGAGCTTTGCGTTTCCCGGTTCCGCGCCGAGAAAATCCACAGTTTCTTCAAGTATGAAGCGGCAACACAGCGCTCGATTATGTCTGTGCTGCACGGAAAGGTAGGGACGGTGGGCAAGTTCTTAATCGTTGGCATCGGCGGATTCATAGGTTCAATTCTCCGTTTCTGGTTGGCGACTTATATCGGGCAGCGAATGGGAACCCGATTCCCCTATGGGACGTTTCTAGTCAATGTCACTGGTTCCTTTCTTGTCGGCTTTGTCATGGCCGTACTCACAGAGAAAACTCAGCTGAGTCCCAATTGGCGTTACCTCATTCCCATCGGCTTCATTGGCGGCTACACGACTTTTTCAACCTTCGAATACGAAACTCTCAGGGCCGTTCAAGATGGTCAATTCACCATTGGCACGCTGAATGTTGTGCTCAGCATAGTGGTGGGATTTCTGATGGTGTGGACAGGCGCGATAGTGGGAAAGACGGTCGCATGAGGCTTGGTGAGCCCGTGGGGGCGTAAGTCAGATGTTGGCAAAAGGCAATCTTAGAAATTCGCAGTCTGCGTTGGATAGGAGGGTTTTGTGTTGAGAGCGGGACCAGCGAAGAAGGTCTGCATCTATGTCGGGGAAGACCAGCAGTACCACGGGCACAGCGCATACGCGGCGATTCTGGATTTTCTTTTTTACCGGGGCGTGTCGGGCGCGACCATCATGAAGGGTATCGCCGGCTTCGGTGCGGATCACCACGTTCACACTACCCGGCTCGTGGAGCTTGCCGAGAATCTGCCGGTTAAAGTCGAGTTCGTGGAAACGACTGAACGGGTCGAGGAGCTGCTGCCAAAATTGCAGGAGCTCGCGGGCACAGGACTGATCGATATTCAGGACACCACGGTGGTGAAGCCAGCCCAGACCTCAAAGCAACAAGCAGAACCGAAAATTGTCCGTGCTCTCAAAAGCGAGGGCAAAGCGAAGCTGATGCGTATCTTTTTTGGCGAGAACGACAAGTGGCACGATAAACCATTGCAGAACGCTCTGGTCGAAGCACTGCGCGCCAATGACATTGCCGGGGTGACGGTGTACCGGGGCATTCTCGGATACGGCGCGAATCGCAGAATCCACGAAGACAAGACGCTTGCGCTGTCGCATGACCGCCCCATTATGTTGGCCGTAATCGACACCGAAGCTAAGCTCACAGCATTTACTCCAATCCTTGATCAGATGTTGCTGCAAGGTCTCGTCGTTCTCTCCGACGTAGATGTCATCAAGTACACGCACGACTACACGAAAAAGGATCGACGAGAGGAGGTACGTCAATGAAACTCGAAGGCAAAGCCAAGATGCTTCGCATTCATTTTGGGGAGGACGACAAGTGGCAGGGGAAGCCTCTCTACCGGGCAATCGTGGAGAAGTGCCGTGAACTCGATATCGCAGGCGCGACCGTGTACCGGGGGATCGAAGGATATGGTGCCAGCACGCTTATTCATCGTCCCCACCTGCTTTCGTTTTCTTCTGACGCCCCGATCATGATCTCGGTTGTGGACACGGAAGAAAATATCAAAACGCTCATCCCAACGCTCGACCAAATGGTGGATGAGGGATTGATCGCAATTTCCGATGTCGAAGTAATTAAGTACGTTCACCAGGACGGAGTCAGGTCGCAAGGGTAATGGCTTCCGATCGCCAAGCAGAGTGTCGATGCAACGTCGGAAGCGGACCGGACATTTGTATTGTCGCGAGTCGTCAAGCAGTCGCGCAGTCGCGCGATTTCGCCCGGCGCATCAATGGCGCTGGGAGTTCGAGTGGAAGCTATCTATTTCTTGTAGCAAGGGGCAACAGCCGACCGTTCTTTTTTCGACGTTAAACGGCAGCTTCTGCCGGCTCATGGAGCGCGATCTCATCGCTGGTCTCGATTGGTACGTGGGTCTTCGCGACTAGCATGTAAATCGACGGCACCACAAAAAGCGTGAAAGCGGTGCCGATGATCATGCCGCTAACCAGCATGATGCCGATACTGTTTCGCGCTCCGGCGCCTGGGCCTTTAGCAAGAACCAGCGGAAAATGGCCGCAAACTGTCGCCGCCGTTGTCATGAGAATGGGGCGCAGTCGCGTGCTCGCCGCACCGATAATTGCCTGCAGTTTGCTCAGACCGGTTTCCTGCAAATGGTTCGCGAACTCGACGATCAGAATTCCGTTCTTCGCAATGAGGCCGACGAGAGTAATCAGGCCGACCTCGCTATAAATATTCAGAGTCGTGAAGTTCAAAAACGAGAACACCAGGGCGCCCGAGATCGCCAAAGGCACGGAACCGGCGAGAACAATAAACGGATCTCGAAAGCTCTCGAATTGCGCGGCCAGCACGAGATAAATCAAGATTGCCGAAAGTAAGAACGTGCCCAGGAACTTACTTCCTTCCACGCGAAGCTGGCGAGACTCGCCAGCGTAGTCCACGGTGAATCCCTGGGGCAGAATCTGTTTTGCCTGGTCCTCAAGATAAGTCAGCGCCTTATCGAGCGGCACATTCGGCGGGATGACACCCTGGATCCGCACTGCATTCAGCTGTTGAAATTTGTTCAGCGATCTTGGTTCGGTAGTGGTTTTAAGAGTAGCGAACGTCGAAAGCGGTACGAGTTGGTCGGCGGATCCCTTGACGTAGATTTGTGAAAGCTGATCGGGCGTCAAGCGGTCCATGCGCTTCACCTGCGGAATAACTTTGTAGCTGCGCCCCTGGATGCTGAAACGGTTGACATAGTTTCCGCCCAGCATGGTAGAAAGATCCGCTCCTACCTGGCTCAAATCCACGCCCTGGGAGCGAAGCTTGTCACGATCGAAAACCACTTCGGTTTGCGGCTGGTCGAACTTTACGTCGGTATCGGCGAAGATGAACAGGCCGCTGGCCATGGCTTTCTGCGCGATTTGCTCGGCCAATTGACTGACTTGCTCCGGCTCGGCTGCTGACACAATGGCAAAATCAACCGGGAAGTTTCCTCCACCAGGAAGTGGCGGCGGCGTCAAGGGAATCACCCGGACGCCCGCGATTTTTGACAGCGGGCCACTTGATTCCACCAGCAGTTGTTGCGCAGTCTTCTTTCGCTGACTCCAGGGCTTCGTAACCATTCCGCCGAATCCACCACCCGGATTCGTGATCTGGAAGATGCTCCCGCTCTCGGGAAATGAGTGGTAGACATCGTAGACCTGTTGCGTAAACAGGTTGGTTTGATCGAGAGTTGAATTCGCGGAAGATTGAATAACGCCGAACACTACTCCCTGGTCTTCCGAGGGCGCTAGCTCATGCTGGGAGAACATGTATAAAGGAATCATGAGCACCGCGACCACCGCCCACACTGAATACACCACGGGGCGATAGTTCAATGTTCCGGTCAGCAATTTCACATAAAGATTTCGGATGCTTTCGAAGCGCCGATTGACGATTCCGGCGAAGCCACGATCGGCGTCGCCGGCCCGCAACAACTTCGAACCCATCATCGGGGATAAGGTAAGGGCGACAACGCCTGAAACGATGACTGCCCCAGCCAGGGTAAAGGCGAATTCGCGGAAGAGCGCCCCCGTTAGTCCTCCTTGAATTCCGATCGGGGCATAAACGGCTGCCAGAGTGATCGTCATCGCGATAATAGGTCCGACGAGCTCACGCGCAGCATCCCTCGCAGCCTGAAATGGAGACTTGCCCATGTGGAGGTGCCGCTCGACGTTCTCCACCATGACAATGGCGTCATCCACGACCAATCCAACCGAAAGCACAATGGCAAGCAGGGTCAGAAGGTTAATGGTGAATCCAGCCAGAAGCATCAGGAAGACAGCGCCGATGAGCGAGATCGGGATGGCAACCACCGGAATCAGCACGGAGCGGAATGATCCCAGGAAAAGGAAAATGACGATGACCACGATCAGCAAGGTTTCGACGAGCGTGTGCAGAACTTCATCAATCGCGTCTTGAATGTACTCCGTCGAATCGTAGGGAACGCCCAACTTCATCCCTGTAGGCAGCTGTTGCTGGATCGCAGGCAGCTCTTTGCGCACGTTACGAATTACTTCCAGAGAATTCGCGGTGGGAAGCACCCAGATGCCCATGAAGGTCGCGGTTTCTCCGTTGAAGCGAACATCCTGATCGTAGTTCTCCGCGCCCAGCTGCACGTCCGCGATTTCGCCCAGACGAACCACTACGCCGTTCTGCTGCTTCACCACCATCTGTCGAAATTCATCAGGAGTGCGCAGGTCGGTATTAGCGATCAGGTTCACGGAAACCATCGAACCCTTGGTAGCTCCAAGCGCCGAAAGATAATTGTTCTTCGCCAGGGCATCGTGAACATCCGAGGGCGAAACGCCGCGCGCCGCCATTTCTTCGGGCTTCAGCCACAAGCGCATGGCGAATGTCCGATCGCCCAGAATATCGGCGCGCTGTACGCCGCTGATCGAACTCAACTTCGGCTGGACGACACGGGTCAGGTAGTCGGTAATCTGGTTCTGGTCGAGATCGGCGGAAGAGACGCCGATATACATCGCCGCGAACTCGGTGTCCGCGGTCTCCAGATCGATAACTGGGATTTGAGCTTCGGGCGGAAGATCGTTGCGAACCTGCGCCACTTTTGCCTGGATCTGAGTGAGCGCCGCAGTCGTATCGTAATTAATTTTCAGGTGTACCGAGATCGTGCTAAGCCCCTGAGCGCTCGTCGACTCCATGTAGTCGATGCCGTCGGCGCTGGCGATAACGCGCTCGATCGGCGTGGTCACAAAGCCGCGAACCAGATCAGCGCTCGCGCCCACGTATACGGTCGTAACTTGCACCACGGCGATATCGCTGCGCGGATACTGACGCACACTTAGCGAACGAATGGCCTCTAAACCCGCGATCAGGATGACCAGGTTTACAACAATCGCCAGAACGGGTCGCTTAACAAACAGGTCGGTAAACTTCACACTACGCTCCTCAAATGGCCGGGTTGAGTCTAGCTATCCTCGGGCTTCGGACTTGGATTGTTTCCTGGCTTGACCGTATTGTTCACCTGAACCGGCGCACCATTCCTCAGTCGAAACACGCCCGAACTCACAATTTCGTCTCCTGGATTAATGCCGGAAGTGATTGCGACCTGATCGCCGCGGGAGCCTTCCACCTTCACCACCTGCTGACGCACGCCCAGATATGAGTTCCCTTTTGCATCCTTCATTTGAGTGACTATGAACACCGAGTCACCGTAGGGCGCATAGTTGATCGCAGAAGCCGGCAGCGGCATAACCTGACGAGGCTGCCCAATCGGAAGTTCAACCTGCACAAACATTCCTGGGCGGAGCTTGTTTCCCTTATTGGCGAGGGTCGCCTGTACTTGAATGTTTCGTGTCTGCTCATTGATCACGGAATCGAGCGCGGTGATCGATCCAGTGAATGCCATCCCTGGGAGTTCGCCGTTGGTTACGCGGACAGTGCGCCCGGGCCGCATCTCGGCAATGTTTTGCTGCGGGACGCCAAAGTTCACATAAATGGGATCCACAGATTGCAGCGCGACAATCGCCTGACCCGCGGCTAAATACTGGCCTAAACTTACTTGACGAATACCCAATAGCCCTGTGAATGGAGCGTGAATCGTTTTGCGAGCGATCGCTGCCTTGATGTCACCTACCTGGGCTTCGGTCGCCTTTTGCTGGGCGCTGGCATTGTCATAGTCTGAATGCGAAATCACTCCCGCCTTATCGAGTTCCTGCGCCCGACCGTAGTTGATAACCGCAAGGTCCCGCTGAGCTTCCAGGTTGGCCAGCTGCGCCCTTTCCTGGCGAGTGTCGAGTTCGACCAAAACGTCTCCCTCATGCGCCCACTGGCCCGATTCGAAATGAATTTTGTCGATCGTACCCGGCAAATCTGCGCTTACGGTTACGCCTTGGATCGCCGCCGCCGTGCCGATTACCGTTAATGTGGAGGGCCAAGTCTCCCGCTGAACGACCACCGTACTAACCGCCGTCGCCGGCATCTGGAAGGCTGCGCCCTGGGCGATTGCGACTTCGACCTGCCGAAATTTTACGTACCCCAATCCGCCTAAAATAGCGGCCACAATCACTAATGTCAGGATCAACCGTTTGGTCACATGTTCTCCAAAGTCTTTTAATACCTTACCGTTTCCCCGCTGCAAGCGCCGGACAAAACGACAGTTCCCCAAATAGATTTACGTATAGACGAAAAGGATTCAGTTCGGTTCACTCGAATTAGAATCATTTTGGCCGGGCTGGCGCGTTCTATCCTGTTGAGGGGACGTGGATGGCCCTGGCACGAAGCTTGCCCGCGCCCAAACCGGCACTTTCCACAGGAGAAGTCCGCTTCGGGACAGGACTGCGGCTTGGCATTGCGAGAACGACCATGATGCCAGCTTGTGGGTATTTCGGGGCCTAAGATTCCCGTGAATTGTGCTAAATTCGAGACGAAGTGAACCTGTGAAAGGATGTAGCCTTCAAAGCCCGGGCCGCTGGCTTCACTTGGCTGGCGCAGCAGTCGCATTAGCGCTTGCTTTGGCTACGCCGCTCGCAGCCCAATCGCAAACACAGAGTACGCCCCCTTGCTCCGACGTTCCTCCCATTTTGCAACGAGGCACACAGCCGGCTCTGCCTCCCTGTCCTGACCCGCCCCCGGCCGCGTCGCGCCCTGCGGACCCCGCGACCGGACGCCCGCTGACTCCCTCCGAATCCTTGATCGAAAGGGCCAGAGAAGTGGCGTTCCAGTTCGCACAGAAGCTTCCCAACTTTGTTTGCGAGGAGTTCATGTCACGGTTTACCCAGCGGGGACGCCAGGAGAAAATGCCGCTGGACCTGGTTTCGGCTGAAATCATTTATGAGGACGGGCAGGAAAATTATCGTAACGTGAAGATCGATAACCGCCCCACGGACAAGCCTCTGCAGGAGATCAGCGGGTCCTGGTCCACCGGAGAATTTGCGTCCATGCTGCTGGAACTTTTTCACCCCGACACACGCGCGCAGTTCCGGTCGGGTGGTTCGTCTGCGATTTCGGGTTCCAATGCCCAGGTTTATGACTTTCAAGTGCAGAGTGAAAATTCACACTGGACCCTGCACGCCGGCTCTCAGAGTGTGGCTGCGGCTTACGTAGGCTCCGTGTGGATTGATCCGAACACGGCGCGCGTGCTGCGAATCGAAATGCAGGCCCGCAACATACCGTCAGAGTTCCCGATGGATACGGTCGAAACCGCGGTTGATTATTCGTACGTGAGGATTGGCGAGACATCATTTCTGCTGCCGGTCCATGCCGAGGCCTTGGGTTGTGAGCGGGGTACCAGCAACTGCAGCCACAACATCATTGATTTCCGCAACTATCACGAATTCAAATCCGAGATCAAGATTCTTCCCCATTGATTCGCTTCGGATGACCTTTCATCCGCACGCGACTCGCCGGTGCCGACCCAAAGTTGCCACGCTGAAATCTCTGGAAGCGTATTGCAGGATGCGCTGTGCGGGGGCTAGAATTCGCGCTGTAAATCATCCGTACAATTTGTTCGCATGGAGGGGATATGAAAGCAAGAACGCGTCTATTGACTCTGGCCTTGTGTTTTCTGGCAGGGGCAGCATGCTTCGCCAGCGACACACAAATGGGCACCTGGAAGCTGAACGAGTCGAAATCGAAAATCCCGGCGGGAGTACCCAAGAACAACACAGTCGTGTATGCGGCTGCCGGCGACAGCATAAAAGTCACCATTGATGGCACCGCGGCGGACGGAACGGCTACGCACAATGAGTGGACTGGTAAGTTCGACGGTAAAGACTATCCCTCAACCGGGAATCCGGCCGAAGACACGCGGTCAATCAAACAAATTGACGACCGCACGCTCCATGTAATATCCAAAAAAGGCGGGAAGGTTGTTCTCACGGCCCATGTCGTTGTCGCGGCCGACGGCAAAAGCCGCACGGTCACAGTCAACGGAACCGACGCACAGGGCAAGAAATACACGAGGACTGAAGTGTTCGACAAGCAGTAGAGGGATCATCTCCCCGAGCATTGCCATCGGCAGTGATGCCCTTCCGCTCACTTCTGAACGGAAGGGCATTTGTAGAATCGATCGGACCTGGCTCTTCGGCCTCGCAACGCGACTGTTGTCACCGCTTTGTTCGTCGCCGGGTTGTCAGTTTCTGGCGCGATCCTTTTGATCCTGGAATGTATGCGCCTTTCGCGGACTGATTGAGATTTCGAGTGAGCCAGCACGCCATTCGCTAATTGACCCTGCTACAGAATGGGCTGATTTCAACAGTCCCTCCTTACGTACCCGCGAGGCTCGGCCGCATGGGTGGCGGACTGCCAGTTTTCCTAGTTGCCCGGGGCAGCACGTCTCTTATAAACTGCGCCAACTCCACAAAGCGTGTCTGCTTGGTGAGTATCGTTCCGGATTCGGAGGAGACAACAATGCGGAAGAAGAGTTTCAATCCTGTCCTGATTATTGTCTGCGGACTGTTAGTGTGCACCCTATCGACCTTCGCTCAGGTATCCCAGCCGCCTTCGTCGCAGAGCGTTTCGGGAGCCAGCGCATCATCGAACAGCATTTCGGACAAAGACATCGAGATGCTGCGGGCGGATTTGCGCGCACAGCGCAAGCAGATCATGGCGCAAAACATGACCCTTACCGCCGACGAGGCGACCAAGTTTTGGCCTATCTATGAACAGTATCGACTGGCAGCGATCAAAGCCAATGACGAACGCTGGGCGGTGATCAAGGACTATGCGGCAAACTACGACACCATGACCGATGCACAGGCGCAGGATTATCTAAAAAGAGCGAACGCCGTTGACGAGCAACTCCTGGCATTGCGGATGAGATACGTTCCCGAGTTTGAGAAAGTTATTTCGGCCAAGAAGACTGCGTTGTGCTACCAGATCGATCGCCGTATCGACCTCCTGATCAATTTGCAGTTGTCCTCGGTGATTCCGATGGTCGATACCAGCAGCAAGTAAGCTGACGGGAGGTGACTGGAAAAGGCAGCGAGCGGGAGAGGAGTGGAACCCGGCCTCCCGTCGACGCACACCGGCCACGAACTATGCAGTTTGGACCTACCTTGAAGATTACGGGAATGTGAAAATTTGGCGGGTTCTGAACCCAGTTGTTGCTACTCAACACATTCGTGCCATTCACGAATTTCAGTCGAGATCTATTGTCTCGTTCAGCAGTTCTGGAGGTGGCTTGTCTGGCAGGGCGCTCTTGACTCGATGAGTCTGGGGCGCTTTTACTTTTTTTGTACGATCACTGTTTCCGTCACTCTTGGACTGTTTCCACTTTTCCGCAAATTTGATCTGCAAGAAATCTCATGTGCTCTTAACCTGCGAAAGCTTAGCATCGCTCTATCGGAGGTCGAGCACTGGGCAGGGAGCCGCGTCCCGAACGATCGAGAACAGCGTCTCATTGCACTGGTCGCCCAAGGCCTCAAGAACAGCGAAGTCGCGGAGGCAATCGGCCCGACCAAGCAAGGGACCACGTGTTGCAGGCGGATCGGATACACGCGAGTATTTTTCCAAATTGTGACGTGCTCGAACCGGTTAAGGAGTTCGTGGAAGACAAAACGCCGCCTGGCGATCCCGAACCCCTATCCCGGGGAGTGGGAATTATGAAATCATTGGTGCACACCATGAAAGGCAACCGGAGAAAAGCAGGGATATCCCGCTACGGAGTGATGTTGTGCAGCGGTCTGCTGGTTTGCACCGCCGGCTTTCTAGCCAATCTCAGCTGCGGTGGAGGAGCAGGATCTTCTGCGGGTTCGGGCTCGATCCCGCCTCCAAATTCGAAGATTCAACACGTGGTTGTGATCTTCCAAGAGAATCGCACCCCCGATAACCTGTTTCACGATCCGGTCCTGATTGAGCGCGGAGCCGACCTTGCCAGTAGCGGAGTGAATTCCAAAGGCCAGACCATTCCACTCGCGTCCATTCCGATGGTGGTGGATTATGGACTGGATCACTCGCACTCTTCGTTCGTGCTTATGTGCGATCAGGGTTCGGGTGGATGCGCAATGGATGGTGCTGACAAGATTCCAGTGCTGGATTGCCACCAGACGGTTTGTCCCCCGCCGAATGCGCAATTTGCCTACGTTCAGGCAAGCGACGTAGCGCCTTATTTCAACATGGCGGAAACCTACACATTCGCCGATCGCATGTTTGAAACCAATCAGGGGCCCAGCTTTCCGGCTCATCAATTCATTATTTCCGGCACCTCGGCTCCGACCGCTAGCAGCGATCTGTTCGCAGCCGAGAATCCAGTTGGAGTTCCTAATGCCACCAACAATACCGGCTGTACCGCGCCTGTCGGCGAAACGGTTGCGTTGATCGACCCCAGCGGAAGCGAGTCAAGCTCACAGTATCCTTGCTTCGAGCATCCCACGCTGCCGGACTTGCTCGGTGCGCAGTCCTTTACCTGGCGCTATTACGCACCGTCAGCGGGAAGCATATGGACCGGGCCGAACGCGATCCAGCATCTGCGGATGGGGCCGGCGTGGACGCAAAACGTCGTCTTGAACCAGACCCAGGTGTTGACCGACATCGCCGCCGGACAACTGGCTAACGTGACTTGGGTGATTCCCAGCGGGCAAGCATCCGACCACTCCAACGAAACCGATGGGTCCGGACCATCCTGGGTATCGTCGATTGTGAACGCGATCGGCAATAGCCAGTTCTGGTCGAACACCGCGATTTTCATCGCGTGGGATGATTGGGGGGGATGGTACGACCATGTCGCTCCTACGCTGAAGAATTCTTATGAGTATGGCTTCCGCGTCCCCATGATCGTAGTGTCCCCGTATGCCAAGGCTGCCTACATCTCGCACGTGACGCATGATTTCGGGAGCATCCTGAAATACATCGAAGAAAACTTTGGGCTGAGTTCGCTAGGGTATGCAGATGCGGATGCGGATGACTTGTCAGATTGTTTTGACTACAACCAAACGCCACTGACTTTTCAAAGGATAGCAGCACCCTTGGACGCCAAGCATTTCATCGAAGACAAAACGCCGCCCACCGATCCTGATGACGACTGACCGGCCGCGATCAGTAAGCTGAGTGGTGCAGGAAAGGCTCAGTGCCATCGTTTTACGCGGCCGAAGCAGATTCCCGCGACACACGTTTTGGAGGCCCCGCCCGCAGCCATGCTGAGTAGCAGAATCGCAGCGATCGAAATGCTGCTCGGAGTTCATTGCGGAAGCTCTTCGTCGCTCTGCTCCCAGGCCATGTAATCGGCATACCATGCGGGCCAGTTCGCGTCTGCCGCGCCGATGCACTTCATCGGTGATAAATTGTGCACACTCGCCCGACAAGTCGCTACCGGAAGCGTCCACAAAAGGCAAAACCGCTACACGAATTCCCCGTTTCTCACTGAAAAGCTCACGGAGCGTGAAGACTGGTACTTAGCTGCCAGGCCGTCGAGTCTTCGCCGGGATGAGAGGAAGGCTTGCGTTCGTATACCTCTGTGCCGATGAGATATTCCTTCACGGACCCCGCCTCGCCGGGCAGGGTCGTTTCGACGGTGAAGCGAAGAGATCGGTCAAGCCTGTCCGATCGGATAAACAACGGACTCTCTAGAATTCAAGAGTCGGCGGAACGTTTTTGATACCACAAACGTGTTATTTATCGCCCAGCCTTCCGTGGTAGGAAAAAACCACTGCATTTCGTGATGTGTTCCCTAGTGCAGTGTCGCAAAGTGTTTGACGCTTGGCCCGAGCAAAGCCGGCAATGTCCAAACCACAAAGGTGCATCGGAAGCGCGAGCGCCGCCAACGCTATACTCACGGAAATCGCCGCAACCGTTAGAACGGGCGTGGAGCTTTCGGTGGCAGCGTCGGCGATCATCTTCCACCCAGATCGCTCCGAAAGCGGAGGAAAGCGATAGTGTCCGACAAACATGGCAAACCTCGATCAACAGAAGCGATTGAACTCCGAGCCTAGTCAGATCTATTCTGTGTGGAACGTGGCCATGAGGATGGCAACGATTTGGCCGATTGGCTTGCAGCTGAACAGCAACTAACGAGGAAGACCGAAAGCGAAGCTTGTGCGCGGCAAACGAACATTTCCTGCGGACGGTCCAGCGAAAGCCTCGGCACAAGACCGCGGCATAACACCTGGGTCACTACTGAAAATGCCGATGGAGCAGCATCGGCGGAAAGCCAAGGGCGCGATGGCAAACAGCCGGGGACGAAGATGAACACCCTTTCCAAATACAAGTTTTGGATAGGCGGGGCGGTTAGCTTACTTGTCATCGGCCTGATTGTTGGAGCGATGTATCCAAAGCACGTATCGGGATCCCAGAGCGGCGGTCCGCCGGACGTTGAGGTTGTGCAGGTTGAGCAGAAGGACGTTCCGATTTATCAGGAGTGGATCGGCACTCTCGACGGGCTCGTAAATGCCGACGTAAAGGCGCAAGTTACGGGCTACCTTTTGCGGCAGGGCTACCAGGAAGGCGCATTCGTAAAGCAAGGACAGCTGCTCTTCCAGATCGACCCGCGGCCTTTTCAGGCGGCTCTGGACCAGGCCCAAGGGCAATTAGCGCAAGCTAAAGCTCAGCTGGCCACTGCGGAAGCCGTTCAGGTTAGAACTCAGCTCGATGTCGAGAAGTACAGGCCACTAGCCAAGGAACAGGCGGCGAGCCAGCAGGATCTCGATAATTCCGTTCAGAACAACCTAGCCGCCAAGGCCACGGTGGAGACGGCGCAGGCTCTAATCAAAACCGACGAGGCGGCCGTCGAAACCGCCCAGATCAATCTCGATTTTACCCGGCTCGTAGCGCCTATCGACGGCATTGCCGGGCAGGCTCAGCTTCAGGTGGGCGCATTGGTCAATTTAAGTAGCGGTGCCGTGACCTCGGTTTCAACCGTCGACCCCATCAAGGTTTATTTCACCGTCGGCGAGCCTCAGTACCTTGCATGGAGAGTAC
Organism: Terriglobales bacterium; assembly: GCA_050012915.1. Classification (GTDB taxonomy): domain Bacteria; phylum Acidobacteriota; class Terriglobia; order Terriglobales; family Acidobacteriaceae; genus JABDBE01. The sequence continues at coordinate 20,662 of JBEKGG010000025.1, forward strand.
GCTACCCGACAGAGACCGGTAGCGACGCGGCCGGTAGAGCTCTCCGCCTTCAACTGATTCTTGCCGACGGTACAACCTATTCGCACGAAGGGAAATTTTACTTCGCCGACCGTCAGGTAAGCGAGAGCACCGGGGCCATTCGGATCGCTGGGCTGTTTCCGAATCCTGGAAATATTCTGCGTCCGGGCGGCTACGCCAAAGTTCGAGCCGTCATCCGCATCCAGCCGGGCGCATTGGTTGTGCCGCAGCGGGCAGTTTCAGAACTGCAAGGCGGCTATCAGGTCGCGACGGTAGACGCCGACAACAAGATTAGCATTCGGACGGTCATGGTCGGCGACCGTGTGGGCAACCAGTGGATTATTGCGGATGGGTTGAAACCCGGCGAGCGAGTGGTTGCCGAGGGCGTGCAGAAAGTGCGTCCGGGCATGCAGGTAAATCCCAAGCCTTTTGCCATGGAAACTGCGGGAAGGTAATCGAATGTCAAAGTTCTTTATCAACCGTCCCATCGTGGCCATGGTGATCTCGATCGTCTTCGTGCTGGTCGGATCCATCACAATTCTGAGATTGCCAGTCGCGCAGTTCCCCAACATCGCTCCGCCCGAAGTTCAAATTTTGGCTACCTACATCGGGGCCGACGCTCAGACTTTGGAGCAAGCGGTTGCCACTCCCATCGAGCAGCAGATGAGCGGAGTGGACAACATGAATTACATGTATTCGCTGAATGCAACCGGTAATAACAACACCAGCCTGATCGTGGACTTCGACGCAAAGACCGATCCGAATACCGATTACATTCTCGCGCAGAGCCGTGAAACGCTGGCCGCTTCTCAACTTCCCGTGGACGTGAATAATTACGGAGTCACGGTTCGAAAGTCCGTTACCGCTCCCCTCACGCTCATCGCCGTGTACTCGCCGCATGGAACATACGATGCCAACTTCCTGGCGAACTACGCGTACATCAATCTTGTCGATCCCATTTTGCGTTCGCCAGGTATCGGCAACGTTCAGGTATTCGGCGCCGGCCAATACGCGATGCGCCTGTGGGTGAAACCCGATACCTTGGCCAAGCTCGGGATTACCGTCCCCGAAATCGTCAACGCCATTCAAGCGCAAAACACGGTAAACCCCGCGGGGAAAGCGGGAGGCGAACCGGCTCCCAAAGGCCAGGAGTTTACCTACACGGTGCTCGCGCAGGGCCGGCTCATCTCTCCGGAAGAATTCGGACAGATCGTCGTGCGTGAGACGCCGGATGGGGGAATCGTCAGGGTCCGCGATGTCGCTCGAATGGAACTAGGTTCGCAGACCTACAGCGTTGCTGGACGCTATAACGGAAAGCCGAGCGCGGTCATTGCCACGTACCAATTGCCGGGGTCCAATGCGGTCGATGCCGCCGCAGCCGTCAATAAGCTCATGGCCAAGATGAAAGAACGCTTCCCGGAAGACCTGGATTATGTCACCGCGCTGGATACGACGCGCTCGGTCACGGAAGGCATGAAGGAAATTGTCGAAACGCTGGTGATCGCCCTCGGGCTCGTCATCCTGGTAGTCTTCCTTTTCTTACAAAGCTGGCGTGCCACGCTGATTCCGCTGCTTGCCGTGCCAGTTTCACTGGTGGGCACATTCGTACTCTTCCCAGTGTTTGGCTTTTCCATCAACACTCTTTCTCTTTTTGGTCTGGTGCTGGCGATTGGTTTGGTGGTGGACGACGCCATCGTCGTAGTCGAAGGTGTGGAACGCCACATCGAGGAAGGCATGACGCCGAAGGATGCGGCCTTGAAGGCGATGGAAGAACTTTCCGGTCCCGTGGTCGGCATCGCTTTGGTTCTCTCCGCCGTCTTTGTCCCCACGGCGTTCATTCCTGGAATCACCGGCAAGCTCTACCAGCAATTCGCCGTCACGATTGCGATTTCTGTCCTGCTCTCCGCGTTTAACGCACTCACTCTAAGCCCGGCGCTCGCTGCGCTGCTGCTCAAGCCACGGACGCCGAGCCGGGGGCTCCTAAGGAAATTTTTTGATTGGTTTAACCGGGTATTTGAGCGGGCCACAGACGGCTATGTGCGGTGGAGTGCGATATTGGTGCAAAAGACCGTCGTCGTAGTCGTGTTACTTGCGGTCTTTTGCGTAGGGGCTTACTTTTTTGCCAGCCGAGTTCCGTCGAGCTTTCTTCCGGACGAAGATCAAGGTTACGCCTACGTCAATGTGCAACTGCCGAACGCGGCTTCGCTGGAACGCACGACGGCTGTCACAGCCGATGTGGAAAAAATCCTGATGAATACGCCGGGCGTCGATCACGTTACCACGTTCGTCGGCTTCAGTTTGCTCAGTTTTGTTCAAACCAGTTACAACTCGACTCTTTTTGTGACCTTCAAGCCTTGGGATGAGCGCAAGACGAGAGCCGAGCAATTTCAATCGCTCAAGGTACATGTGAACCAGCAACTGAGCAAACTGCCGGCGGCAGTCGCCTTTGCTTTTTCTCCTCCGGCTATTCCGGGCGTCGGCACTGCGGGCGGATTTACCTTCATCCTCGAAGACCGCTCGGGAAGCGATATTCAGTTTCTTGCGAAGAACCTCGGCACTTTTCTCGATGCTGCCCGAAAGCGGCCAGAAATCGGCACCCTCAGTACCACTTTCCTGGCAAGTGTCCCACAGCAATTTGTTGAAGTGGACCGCGATAAAGTGCTGAAACAAGCCGTAAACCTCAACGACGTCTACCGGACGATTCAGGCGTTCATGGGCGGCTATTTCATTAACTACTTTAACCGGTTCGGGCGTCAGTGGCAGGTCTACATCGAGGCTGAAAGCGAAGACCGCGCCCGAGCGGAAAATGTTGGGCAGTTCTACGTTCGCAACGGCAAAGGGGAGAACGTCCCGCTATCGACCCTGACAAGCATAAAGCCGCGGCTTGGGCCCGAGTTCACGATGCGTTTCAACGAATACCGGTCGGCGCAAATTAACGGCAGTGCGGCGCCGGGCTACAGTGCGGACCAAGCCACGGCGGCTCTCGAAGATGTTTTCAAACAGACGATGCCGGCAGAAATGGGCTTTGACTATTCCGGCATGTCCTTTCAGGAGCAAAAAGCGCGGGAAGGCGTTCCGCCCGCGGTGATCTTCGGACTCTCACTGCTATTCGTATTCCTTATTCTGGCGGCGCTCTATGAAAGCTGGTCCCTGCCGTTCAGCGTTCTGCTGAGCACGCCCGTGGCAATTTTTGGAGCCTTCGGACTCCTTTGGTTGCGTCGCGTGCTGCTCGGCGTTTTCCTGCCGCCTTACATGGTCCAGATGGAGATTGATGTCTATTCGCAAATTGGACTGGTCATGCTCATCGGCTTGGCAGCGAAGAACGCGATTCTGATCGTCGAATTCGCCAAGGACGAATACGAAAATGGAAAGCCTTTGGTAGACGCTGCACTGGAAGGAGCCAGACTTCGTCTCCGTCCGATTTTGATGACGTCTTTCGCATTCATTCTCGGTTGCGTGCCACTGTGGGTCGCAACTGGCGCGGGTTCCGTAGCTCGCCAGATTATGGGCACTACCGTCATCGGAGGCATGATGACTGCGAGCCTGATCGGAATTTTCTTCATCCCCGCAATCTTTTATTTGGTCGAGAAGTGGTCGGGCGCCGGCAAGGAACCGGCTGCGACCGCGCTGCCGGGAACACCTGCGCCGGCGGAGGGCGATTGAAATGGTCAAGGGCCGCGCGGAGATGAGGAACGAGCAGCAAATCCAGTCATGAAAAAGACGGTTACATGCTCGGCCGCGATCTTGGCCGCGACTTTAATGGTTGGGTGCATGGTCGGGCCCAATTACCACAAGCCGGCCGTGCAGACTCCAACCACATACCGTGATCTTGGAGGGAACCAGCAAGTCCAGGCCCAAGCGGCGTCCTTTGCAGACCTTCCCTGGTGGCAAGTCTTCCAGGATGCTCAACTTCAGGAACTCATCCGCATAGCGCTGAAAGAAAATTACGACCTCCAACTGGCGACGGAGCGTATCGCGGCTGCGCGGGCTCAAGTTACCATCACGCGCTCCAGCTTGTTTCCGCAGGTGCAAGCGGGCGGCGCTTTCGCCGGCGGAAAAGACCCGACTACCCAGGCCAAGTACAACATTCTGGCCCTCACTGCCGACGCCGCGTTTCAGTTGGATCTCTTCGGTCGTCTGCGGCGCGCGACTCAGGCCGCGCGCGCCGAGCTGTTGTCCACCGAGGATGCGCGAGATGTCATCGTACTCACGCTCGTCAGCGATGTTGCCAGCGACTATTTCACTCTTCTGCAACTCGATCTCGAACTTCAGATCACACGCGACACGGTGAAGACACAGCAAGATTCCGTCAAGCTGACGCAGTTGCGGCTCGACCACGGCGTTGCCACCAAGCTGGATGTGCTGCAAGCTCAGCAAGTGCTGGATACTGCGAATGCGCAGCTACCCGACATCGAGAGACAGATAGGCCAGCAGGAAGATGCAATCAGTATTCTCCTGGGTCACTATCCCGAGGGTGTGCGACGCGGGCTCCCGTTAGCTCAGCAGCCGTTTCCGCCGGAAGTGCCGCCGGGCATGCCGTCGACACTGCTCGAACGACGGCCGGACATTCGCGAGGTCGAGCAAGATTTGATTGCTGCCAACGCCGAGATCGGGGTCGCTAAGGCCGCGTTCTTTCCACAGATTTCTCTGACGGGCTCGGGCGGCGGCGCTTTCGGACGCAGCGCTCTTTTCACCGGCCTTATGAGTTCACAGACTGGAATCTGGTCCTATGGCGCCCAGGTCACGCAACCTATTTTCACGGGTGGAGCGCTGAGCGGGAATTTGAAACTGGCTGAGTCGCAACATCGCCAGGAACTGATTGCGTATCAGCAGGTCATCCAGTTGGCGTTCCGCGATGTTTCCGATGCCCTGATCGGTTACCAGAAACTTCACCAAGTCCGCGTCGCGCAGGAAATAACTGTCAAGGATCTGCAGGATTCGGTTGACACGTCCCTGATGCGGTATCGGGGAGGCATCACCACCTACCTCGAGGTGCTCGATGGGCAACGATCGCTGTTTTTGGCAGAGATTACTCTCGCCCAAGCCCGAGGCGATGAGTACCAAAGCCTGGTGCAACTCTACAAGGCACTGGGTGGAGGCTGGCAATAGAGTTTCCTGAACGTGCCGACAAAACTGCACGCGAAGACTGCGCAAAAGTTTCGGGTACAATAGCCAAGGAACATGAGCTAACGTCCACGGCTCTTGCTCACATCAAGGCATTCCTCTCTGGAATCTTTCGGTTCGCCAGGAGCCAGGGTGTGATCAATTCAGAGAATCCGATGCGGGACGTTGTCTTGCCGAAAGGCAAACCCGCCGGCGAAACCCATGCGTATTCTCTCGAAGTGTGAGGTAAATCATTATGACTGCGGGCTTTAAGAAATCTGGCGGAGAGGGGGGGATTCGAACCCCCGATACAGGTGTTAGCCCGTATAACGGTTTAGCAAACCGCCGCCTTCAGCCACTCGGCCACCTCTCCGCATATCGACTACGAGGTTCTAGGCGGTGCCTGGATGCACTGTACTTCATTGCGATTGTAGAGGGTGAACGCCAGCGAGCGCAACCGTAACCGACTCACGGCTCCAGATTGACCTGGAATCCGAAGGCCTTCAGCAAGTCTGGAGGCACATACTTGTGGTCTTTGTTCTGCAACACCCACTCGCGGAGTTCGGTCGAGCTTTGGTATTGTTCGGG